>LADV01000096.1 GCA_000961805.1 Peptococcaceae bacterium BRH_c23
TACCTACCACACCCACTCTAAGGATAACTTACGGCTTTTTACCAAGACTCCTCGCGACTCGGAAAAGTGGAAGGTCATTTACAAACGCCGAACATCCATTGAACGCTCCAATAAACGAGAGAAGATCGACTACAAGCTGGAATCTGGACGACATCGTTCCACGAAAGTGTGGTACGTTCGCATTTATGCCATTATGATCTGTCAGCACATGGATGCTTGGTTTTCTCATCAGAAGGAGAGCTTCAAGGATCTTAAATCATGGATTTTTCCTCAGACTGCTTAACGTTTTTTAGTTTTTAAAAAGGGCACTGTGACGTTTGTTTGCTATACCCATTATTAAAAATCCTTTTCTGTCTTAAGAATTACCCTCGTTTATCGCGAATTTCCAGCTCATTTTCCATATATCCGCCGTTCCCACCCCTTGAATTCCGAGAGGCTATATAATGCAACAAGGCTATAAAAACTGGCCTAGTCTAAGATTTGATGTGGTTGCAATCCGTCAGCTTGGGGAAAGCTCTGAAGTGAACTGGATTAAAGCGGCTTTATAAAGGGTTGCTGTTTTGATCACACAATTTTCACAAATGGATGCTAAACTAGTATTAATCAGATCTTTTCGGTAATAATTGTTGTACCAAAGGAGAGTTTGCAAATTGGATCCGATCTTAATCGTCGATGATGAAGAGAAAATTCGAAGCTTAGTAAGGTTATATCTCGAACGAGAGGGGTATGCCGTTGAGGAAGCACAGGATGGGCGAGTTGCTTTGGAGAAGTTTCGTGCTGGTCAATTTTCGCTTTTAATTGTGGATCTTATGATGCCCGACATTGATGGCTGGCGTGTCTGTCGGGAAGTACGGGAGAGTTCAGCGATCCCGATCATTATGCTGACCGCCCGTGGGGAGGAGTTTGATCGTGTGTTGGGGCTTGAACTGGGCGCCGATGATTATCTGGTCAAACCGTTCAGCACCAAAGAATTAGTCGCACGAGTCAAAGCTCTCTTGCGTCGGTCTACAGGAAAGCTCCATCCGGTTACGACCGAGATATGCGCTGGATTGCTTTGTATAAATAAAGAGAGACATCGGGTTAGCATAGGAGACGATGTCATTAACTTAACTCCTCTGGAATTTGACTTGCTCTATTTTTTGGCTAAGAATCGTGGACGAGTATTCTCACGTGAGCAGCTTATGGAAACAGTTTGGGGGTATGATTTTTATGGGGATGCCCGAACTGTAGACACGCATGTTAAAAAGTTACGAGAGAAACTGGCCCATCCAAATGTGAAGCAAATGCTGGTTACCGTATGGGGCGTGGGTTATAAATTTGATTCAGAGATAGTCAATTAACAACCTAAAATCAACGTCAAGGAGAAAAGACAGGTGTTATTTGCGTGAAAATGCGCTACACATGGAATATTTCTATAAAGCTATGGTTAGCAACGACCATTCTTATTCTCACGGTCCTTGGCGGCTTAGGGCTGACGATAACTTGGCTTTTTGGGGATTTCTACCTAAAGCAAAAGTTAGAGACACTTCGTGCTGAGGCAAATGAGATATCAAAGCAATTGGAGACACTGCCAAGTTGGAGTGGACGTGTAAACTTACTGGAGAAACTTAGACTTACTTCGGGAACCCAATTGGTCCTCCTTGATCCAGAAGGAGATGTCATTTTGATGTCAGGTTCTACGACGCCCCAAGAGCAACGAAGTGTTATAGAATGGCATCTTGGAGGTTTGGTTGGAAGTCCATTAAGTGGATGGTCTCGCGACTTACAACCCTCAGACTTCTTTACTCAAGGATATTTAGAAGAAGTCTTAACAGGAAAAACCATTTCGATTAAGGCTTTACCCGTGAATGGCCGAGCGCAAGCCATGCTGCTTGCTGCAGCTCCAGTCGGATCTAAACCTGTTCAAGGGGTTGTTTTATTAGGGAGTTCGCCGATACCTATTCAAGAAAGTATAGCGACATTTCGCCGACTGATTCTCTACGCTTCTCTGATTGCTGTTTTCTTAGCTACTGTGGTCAGCCTTTTCTTTGCAAGACAGGTTACACGGCCTCTTGCCTTAATGCAAAGAGGTGCGACCCGAATGGCAAAAGGGGATTTCATGCCTATCTTGGGAGTAGCAAGTAACGATGAGATTGGAGAGTTGGCCGAAGCCTTAAATTCAATGGGGGAAAGCCTCAAAAACCATATGGAATGGCTTTCGCGAGAGAAAAATTTACTTCAAGGGATCATTGAAGGCATTAGCGATGGGGTTGTAATGCTGAGTTATGGCGGAAAAATTCTATATGCTAATGATTCTGCAAAAGGGTTATGGCAAGAAAATGACGTTGAAATCCAGGAACGCAAGGACCAAATTGTTAGCTTCCTTCAGACGATGGTGCTCAGCGAGGGTCGGTTGGAGAACTATGCAACGATTTCACTTGGAATCCAAGTCTTACAAGTCGTTATGGCCCCTTTGGCAGATAAAGAAGGGTTTGGCGGACATGTTGCGGTTCTACGCGATGTCACCGCTTCTTTACGAGCGGAAAAGAGTCGACGAGAGTTTTTAGCCAGTGTCACCCATGAGCTTAGAACCCCCCTACATCTGATACAAGGTTACTTGGAGGCTATCCAGGATGGTGTGATACCAAAAGATCAGCAAGAGGAATACCTTGATTTGGTCTTTGAAGAAGCCAAGCGGTTGGCTCGTCTGGTTCAGGACTTACAAGACATGAATCGGCTTGAACGGGGTCAAATTTCACAACCCATTGCTATTGACCTGGAGAGCTTTATGCTGGATATTGAACAACGCTTTCAAGGAAGGGCTCAAGAGTTAGGGGTAAATCTTGAAATTTCTAAGGCATCCGGTGAACTCTATGCAGACCCAGATCGACTGCTGCAAGTTTTTATTAATCTTTTAGATAATGCTTTAAGTCATACCCCGAGCGGAAAAACAGTTCGAGTCTTTCTGGAGGAAGAACAGAATCAAGTGCGGTTGGCGGTTCAGGATGAAGGAGAAGGGATTCCCAAAGAAGCTTTGCCCTATATTTTCGATCGCTTCTTCAGAGTAAATAAGGCACGGTCTCGCAAGGATGGAGGAATGGGCTTAGGATTAGCCATTGTGCGTCAAATTGTAGAAGCTCACTATGGACATATTAGGGTTGAAAGTGATATGGGAAAAGGGACGACCTTTTGGATTGAGCTTCCACGTTTGTAAAAAAAGAGTTAGGGTTGACAAAAGGCCATGGAGATTTCCATGGCCTTTTGATAGACTGCCATCAGTAACTGATGGCAGTCTCTTTTATAACACTTATTATCGGACTAGAGAAAGTTATAAAAGAATTAATTGTCGATATAGGGATTTTTTAGTAGTATTTCAAGTTTCTGTACTGTACCTGTGATAAACTATTAATAACTGTGGCTTATGGATAACTCTAATAGCTTTATAAAAATCATAGTTTTTAGGAGGGCAAGGTATGTTCGCTGCGGTATATGGCATGACAGTCCTTGGATTACAAGCTCATCTGATCCGGGTAGAAGTTGACGTGGCGAATGGTTTACCAAGCTTTGATATCGTCGGATTGCCGAACACTGCTGTAAGAGAGGCTCGGGATCGAGTTCGTTCAGCGATACGTAACTCAGGCTATCAGTTTCCCCTGCAGCGGGTAACGGTGAATTTGGCTCCCGCAGATTTGCGCAAAGAAGGATCGGGTCTCGATCTGCCGATTGCGATCGGGATTCTTGCAGCGACTGGGCAATGTAGTTTACCATCAGCCATTCAGTATGTTTTGACAGGAGAACTCTCATTAGAGGGGACCCTTCGCCCCGTTCCAGGTGTACTCACTATGGCTATAACCCTAGATAGAGTAAACATTGAATCTAGCTTAGACGAAGGCCGTATCAGCGAAACGCTATGCTTGATTGTTCCTCCAGACAATCTGGCAGAAGCTCGTTTGGTGACAGGCTTAGAGACGTATAGTACAGCTAGTCTGGCACAAATTGTCAAGGGAATAGAAGCTGGAAGTGGCTTTGAGGATGGCACGATGTCGCGGACTCCGCAACCAGAATTATATAACGGAGTCAAGGTGGACTGGACAGATGTTCATGGACAACAACATGCGAAGAGGGCTTTAGAAATAGCAGCTGCGGGCGGACATAATGTCGTCCTTGTGGGACCGCCAGGATCGGGAAAGACACTACTGGCTAAAGCATACTCAGGGATACTTCCTCCCTTAAGCGAGCAGGAAAGCATTGAGGTCACTCAGCTTTACAGTGTTTGTGGATTACTAAATTGTAATGGTACTTTGGTTCAACATCGACCTTTTCGAAGTCCTCACCATACCGTTACAAAGGCGGGAATGATTGGGGGAGGACGTGAGTTACGTCCGGGAGAGTTAAGTTTTGCGAATCATGGTGTGCTCTTTTTAGATGAGTTGCCAGAGTTTGCTCGAGAAGTCCTGGAATGTCTCCGGCAGCCTTTGGAAGATCGTGAATTGACGATCACTCGACAATCAGGGAGTATTACCTATCCAGCCCATGTTAGTGTTATAGCAAGTATGAACCCGTGTCCCTGTGGTTTTTTCGGTGATCAGGGAAGAGTTTGTCAGTGTACACCAATGCAAATCCAAAACTATCGAGGCAGGATTTCCGGTCCGCTCTTGGATCGCTTTGACATGCATATAGAGGTGCCAAGGCTGAATTATTCAGAGTTAAAGAATAGCAATGACAATGTATCTTCTAGTGTAATCAGAGAGAGAGTGATGGTAGCCCGTCAGAGGCAATGGGCTCGCCTAGGACCGGCAAAAACCAATGCGGAAATGACGGCAAAGGAAACCAAAGAATTTGGAAGGCTAACTTCGAGTGGGGAATATCTTCTGCATAAGGTTTTTGATAGCCAACACCTTAGTGCTCGCGCTCATGATCGAATTTTAAGGGTTGCTCGCACGATCGCTGACCTAGGAGGTTCCGCAGATATTCTTCCAGAGCATCTAGCTGAAGCAATACAATTTCGTGCTTTGGATAAACGGTTCCAGATATAATTCCAATAAATGGAGGCCGAAATCAAATGATATTACAGGCTCGAAAGCCAGAGGTTCAAATTTGCGGTTTACGCTTAGCGGGTCAAAGTTAGAGTTTGCCCTGAGATTAGTATCTTTCCGGCAGTAGGTTTATAAGAGAAGGGGAGTTGAAAAGATGACATCAACTAAAGTAATTGACTGGCTTTTGAAAGGTGATGTTGTGATACAATATCAAACTCACAGGGATATACTTGAATCGGATCTAAATAGTTTAAAAGCACTAAGAACTCGCATTCAATTTGAAGGCTGGGGAAAACAATTCTTAAATAGTCTATATTCAAATGGTCATGGAGGACAGGGATTCTACCAGTCTAAATGGATTAATAAGCATTACGCGTTACTGGAATTAAAAAATATTTCAATAGCTCCTGATAACAGAGAGATAAAGGAAACTCTTAGTTCAATCTTTAAATATGAAAAAGGTCCAGATGGAGGAATTAATCCATCTAGAACTATAAAGCAAAGTGACGTTTGTATTAATGGTATGGTTTTAAATTATGCTTCGTATTTTGGCGTGAACCAAGCTAATTTACATTCTATTATCGATTTTATTTTATTACAACATATGAATGACGGTGGTTTTAACTGTAGATTCAACAGAAAAGGTGCAGTACATAGTTCCTTACATTCCACGATATCAGTTATTGAGGGAATTCTGGAATACTCGAAGAACGGATATAGCTATCGATTATCCGAATTACAAGAGGCTGAGAATAAATCAAGAGAATTTATTTTACAGCATAGATTGTTTAAATCCGATAAGACAGGAGAAATTATCGATAATAAAATGCTGATGTTCTCCTATCCTTCTAGATGGCGCTATGATGTGCTGAGGGCACTTGATTATTTTCATCTGGGGGACGTTCCTTATGATCCAAGAATGCAAGAGGCAATTGATCTTATTAAAATGAAACAAAGTGCTGATGGAACATGGCCCATGCAGGCTAAATATCCAGGGGAAGTTCATTTTGAGATGGAGAAAGTAGGGGAACCAAGCAGGTGGAATACTCTGAGGGCGTTACGAATTCTAAAAAACAGTATGCCCTAAACTAAAATTGTTTAATCCACGTTTAAGGCACCCACTTCATGCAAGTGGGTGTTCCGTATTTATCTTAAAATGGGTAAAAATTACAAAAAAGAAATATTCTGCTTTGACGTAATATAGAGGAAAAATGGGTTTTATGTTGAAATAAATGCTAAATAATAAAACAATAATAATATAAGATAAGTATCATTAATCAAAGAGCAAGGAGAATTAAGATGATCGAACGATTGACCACCGACAGCTATACAAAAATTAAGGAATATAGGTTTTCTGAGCTCTTTGATTTGAAGGAAATACAAAAACTTCAGGATTTGTTTTCTGCCGCTACGGGTGTGGCTTCAATCATCACCGAGCCTGATGGCACACCGATCACTGAACCAAGTGGTTTTTGTAGTTTATGTAACGAAATAAGAAAAACTGAACAAGGGCTTAAAAATTGCCTAATTTCAGATTCAATCATTGGAAGCCCTAATAAGGAAGGTCCTAAAATCCAAAGATGCTTCAGTGCGGGGCTACTTGATGGCGGAGCAAGCATCATCGTTGCGGGGAAGCATATCGCTAACTGGCTAATTGGGCAAGTTCTCGACGAAGAAGATTATGAAATGAATGATATAGTACAGTACGCAGATGTCATTGGAATAAAGCAGGATGTCTTTAAAAATGAATTAGCTAAGGTTAAGCGTATGCCCCAAGTACAATTTGAGAATATTAGTAAGTTTCTTTTCTTAAATGTACAGCAACTCTCTAAGTATGCTCTCAAAAATATTTCTTTAGAGCATGAGATTGATAAAAGAATACAGTCTGAATTAGAAATTAAAAGTTTAAATAGCGAACTTGAACTAAGGATAAAACGAAGGACTACGCAACTTGAAGAGATTAATGTTCAGTTGGAAGCGAGTAATGCCATGCTTGAAGAGATGAATGCAGAGTTGGAAGAGAGCAATGCCATGCTCGAAGAGACGAATGCTATGCTTGCAGAAGAAATTACTAAACGACAAAAGGTTGAAGAAGAAATTAAACGATTAAATGAAGAATTAGAAAACAAGGTAATTGAGCGTACAAATCAGCTTCAGGACATGAATACTAGCTTGGAAGAAGAAATTGTTGAGAAAACTAGAGCAGAAAACGAGTTGAGTAAAGAAAGATTCTTTACAGATGCCTTATTTAATAGTTCTCCGGGGATCATTTATCTCTACGATGATAATAGTAAGTTAGTGAGATGGAACAAGAAACACGAGGAGATGACAGGGTATTCCTCAGAAGAGCTGGCCCACATGAATTTATTGGATTGGTATAAAGGAGATGAAAAGAGTCAAACGGCTATCTTAGAAGGAATTGAAATAGTTAACCAGAATGGATTTGGGTTTGCCGAGGCCAATCTACAAAAAAAGGATGGCACAAAAATCCCCATGTACTTTACTGCCAGTTCAGTAACTATTGATAATAAACGGTATTTTGCCGGAATAGGAATAGACACCACCGAACGGAACCTGTTATATGAAAGACTACAAAAATATCAGGTTCTCGCTGAAAAGGCCAATGATGCAATGCTGTTTATCGATAAAGAAGGGAATATTCTAGAAGCTAATGATGCCGCGATAAGAATTTATGGGTATAGTTCTAAAGAACTTTCTGCAATGAAAATTTTTGATTTAAGGCTTAGCGAGGCATCTTACATTGAACAAATGGATTCAGCCGATAAGAACGGGATTATTTTCGAAACTGTCCATTATCTAAAAGATGGTACTTCAATCGATGTTGAAGTGAGTTCATATGGAACCTTTTTAGGAGATAAAAGAGTTATTCTCAGTATTGTAAGAGATATTACAGATCGAAAAAAACGGGAAGATGAAAACCAATATTTAAGTTATCACGATGTTCTAACTGGTCTTTATAATAGAAGATTCTATGAAGAAGAAATTAAACGTTTAGATACTAAAAGAAATATTCCTATTTCAATAATAATCGGGGATGTCAATGGGCTCAAGCTTGTAAATGATGCATTTGGCCACGACAAAGGGGATGAGCTTCTCCAGGAAGCAGCAAAGGCTATTCAGAGTGCGTGCAGAACAGATGATATAGTCGCCCGCTGGGGCGGAGATGAGTTTGTCATTCTCCTGCCAAAGACTAATAAAGAAGAGGCAGAAAAAATCGTCAAACGAATAAAAGAACTTTATGCAAATGTCCTTGTGAACGCTGTTCGTGTCAGTATATCGTTTGGCTGGGAGACAAAGGGAAAAACAGATGAAGATATATTAAAAGTATTAAAAAGTGCTGAGGATGCTATGTATAAGTATAAAGTTATTGCAAACGAGGGTATGAGAGGTAATACAATAAATACAATCATTAATACTCTGCATGAAAAAAACCCCAGGGAAGAACAACATTCTAAAAGAGTGAGTCAGATATGCCAGGATATCGGCAGAGCTATAGGCTTATCTGAAATCGAAGTTAGCAGGCTTAAAGTTGTAGGCTTGCTTCATGATATAGGCAAGATTGCCATTGAAGAAGGGATTCTTAATAAACCAGGAAAACTTACTGAAAATGAGTGGAACCAAATAAAACGGCATCCAGATATTGGCTTTAGAATCTTAAGTTCATCTTATGAAATGTTAGAATTAGCAGATTGTATATTAGCTCATCATGAACGATGGGATGGTAAAGGTTATCCAAAGGGGTTAAAAGGGGAAGCTATTCCAAGGGTTTCAAGAATTATTGCCCTGGCTGACGCCTACGATGCAATGATCAGCGAGCGACCCTATCGAAATGCTTTAAGTGAGGAACAGGCATTGAAAGAAATTCGAGAAAACGCTGGCACACAGTTCGATCCTGAAATCACAAGAATATTTACTGAAAAACTATTAGAGAAGCAGTGGGGCTAAATAAGCCAATCAGCTGGTTGGTTTGTACATATTCATTGAGTGTAAACAGATCACCATCCGAAGCCCGTCTACGTATGCTGTAATTAAAGCT
>LADV01000049.1 GCA_000961805.1 Peptococcaceae bacterium BRH_c23
AAATGGATTGGCATGGACTGTCTTTATGGAAACAGTAAGGAATTTCTTGAAGGTATCTCGGATAACTATCGGTATTTCGCTGACATTCATCACGACGCGCTGGTTTGGCGCGTCGAACCAACCTTTGAAGTGCCTGATTATAAAGGAAGGGGTCCACGCCCTACGAAAATGGCAGCAACAACTCCCGCAGAACATGTTTCCAAGATCGCTGGAGATGATACGATACCCTGGATAAAAATGCATCTTGGGGAAGGATCAAAAGGACCGATTTATTCGGATATTAAATGTCTTCGAATTTATAGGGCCTTTGCAAAGGAGACGGGTGAAGTCCCTATAAAATCATGCTGGTTATTTATTCGTCGTTCTGAAGATGGGGTGGTTAGGTATTCTGTCAGTAACGCACCTGTTGACACTCCGACCTCTGAACTGTGCAAAGCATCGTTGATGCGCTGGCCTATTGAGCAGTGTTTCAATGAAGCCAAAGACGAACTAGGCATGGATCATTATGAATTCCGTTCTTGGACTGCCTGGCATCGCCATATGCTTTTGGTATCGATCGCGAGTTCATTTCTACTTGAAATAAGACTGCAAGTGATTGATAAAAAAAAAGCCCGCTCTTAACTCATCCCATGGCTCTATTGCTGGTTGTTGCAGCCCTGTCAGGCGACGAAAAAATAATACAAAAGGCCTTAAGAATTGTAGACTATCATCTTCGTCGTAATTTCTGTGCGTATAAGTCCCATAGCTTAAAGAAATCAAATAAGAGCCTTATCGGTTAAAGATAATTCACGCTGTAGTGCTAGATAATGTCAATAGTAACGCTTCCTGTAAGGCGTAGATAAAATTTGAAGAATGAGTAAAGGGTACTCCCTCAGACTTACTATATAATTCTAAATCCATATAGCGGGGCAGACTCTGACCACTTAAAGCATGATTATAGAAAACAAAGCTTAACCCTGGATATGAACATATGGCTTTTCCACTTACGCCCGACGCTAGAAAAACTCCTTCTAGATCAACAGACAAAGCTCCGATTGAGCTAACACAATCTAAGCAGAGTAGAATATTTCGCTTACAACAAATATTTTTCAATTTAGACAAATCATTAAGAACCCCAGTAGAAGTCTCTATGTGAACTGTCCATAGCCACTTTATGGAGGGTTCTTGATCAAGAATTAACTCTAGATCATCATAGTCCAAGGCATCCCCCCAAGGATTCTTGTACTCTCTAAAATCAAGCCTGGCCCTCCGGGCATGGTCAATTAAACGTTCACCAAATTCTCCATTGCTTAAAACTATGCCCTTCCCTTTATCAACTGAAAGGTGAGCTGCAACGACATCATTGGCGAGGGTACCTGAGCCCAATAAGATCTGAACGCTATTCGAGTTAACCAACTGAGAGAGCATACCTTGAATTTGAGAAATATCTTTCAGGAATTTATCGGATCGGTGAGAAACTGGAGTTCTAATAAAAGCCTCTTGAACAGATTCACTAATCCTTACTGGTCCGGGGAGGAAGTTAACAATGTTTACTACAGGCTTTTTTCTTGACTGTTCTGCAAAGCTATTTAGATTCTGGACTATAGTCTCTCTTGAAAGGTACATGGGTTGAAACAAAGCTTCAGGGTTACCGACAAGGGGGCCGAAGGGTATGAAGCCAAGGTGCTTATATAACTTCAGCTGTCTTACTGTTCCAGATATTACTGCTAGATCATATCCTTGTTGATTACAATGTTCCAGGAGCATGTTCATTAACCCTACGAGGATTCGGCCACCCCTAACCTCTTTTTCTACTGAAAGGAGACGAATCTCGCATAATGCCTTGTGAGAAGGCAAGTATGTATCTAAATCGACTAGTTTTGAGTCTAGCGAAAACGGTCGTTTACTCCGACAAGCTAACATTCCTAATAGTTTTCCATCACGCACACAAATACAATAAGAATTATCTGTGTGGAACTTATCTACAAGTTTCTTTTCCTTGTTAATGCAATGTTGGGGAATCTCTTGCACAAATGTTTTGTAGTTTAGAGCGTGAATTTGATCAAACTCCCAATCCTCAGTAGCGATTTTAAAGGTTAAAGCAAGACTCATGCTAACTCCTCCATTTTGAAACCTCTTTCAATATCAAAGTAATATTTCCCTTATGAGCAATAAGTAATATGAATGTTAAGATCACCATTCCAATCACCTGATTTGTTGAACGCGACATTAAAATCGCAATAATTGGTGCTGCCAAAATAACTAAAAGTCCGCTTAACGTGAACTTCCTAGTAATTGCCAAGAGCCCCATTGTGATAGCAAATAATAATAGAGCAAGCTGGGGATCAAGAACGACTACTCCTCCAAAGGCCGTAGCAACTCCCTTGCCCCCTCTAAATCCAAGTTGAAGCGGCCATACATGTCCTGCTACAACTGCAATTAAACCTAGAATCGCAGTTATATCTGAGAGTCCTAGGAAATCACAATAATAGGAATAAGACACCCTTTAAAAACATCGCCGAGAAACGTTAACAAAAAACCTTTATAACCAAGTATCCTGCCAACATTGGTAGCCCCGGTGGCACCAGAACCATAATTCCGAACATCTTGACGACGTATCAATCTGACAAGGTAATAGCCGGTTGAGATTCCACCAAGAAGGTAACCTATGACAACTATTAAAACATCGATCATCAATTACCCGCCCTTACTCACTGTTCAGGAAGTCTTTTATTGAATGGTATTAAGAAACTGCTTGATCACTTCCGCTCCCCCAATTAGTGTACCTGCTGTACTCCCTAAATTAGTCAGTACTACTACCAAGAGAATATGAGTTACTTTATTACGCCAAAAACCCTTAAAAGAGTACATGTCTTCAGAAACATTTTCAAAATCTTGAACATTTGGTTTCCGAATTAAAGCCTCTGTGAGACCTACAAACCATCCTGCTGCCAAAAGTGGACTCAAAGAACTAATAGGTGCGACTAAAAATGCTACCAAAATAGATAGCGGGTGAGCGAAAGCAATCAAAGCTCCTATAGCAGCTAAAGAACCGTTCCAGAGAATCCAACTTACAATCTGATCAATCCCCGTAGCCTTATCAAGCGAAAGAGTTGATACAATAATGCCCAAAATAATGACAGGGATAGACCAGCCAATTATTTTGGTTGTATTTGAAGTCGGGCGAATCTTGGACAGTTCGTCCAAATCGTTGTGATTAGCTAGTTCTTTTTTTATCCCCGGAATATGGGCTGCTCCTAAGACTGCTACCACCTTATCCCCTGAGGTTTCTTTAATTTTCTGAGCTAGGTACTTGTCTCTTTCATCAACAATAAATGTCTTTAATTGAGGGAAAGACTGTGATAATTCGTTTAAGACTGAAGTTAACATATCCTCGCTCTTCATCTTTTCCAGATCTTCTTCACTGATCTCCTCATCAATAACTACGCTTAGGATAAGCTGATAAAACAATTTCGCTTTTCCCCAAAAACCTAACCCGCGCCACAATCTGCGCATGGTAGTCTGTATATCACGATCAGCTAAACAGAGTGTCGCCCCATGCTCATTCGCTGATTCAATCCCTTGGATCATCTCTTGTCCAGGTTTGATCCCAAACTGCCGAGCTAATTTTTTCTGGTAAGAAGACATGATTAAGTTAATTAATAACATCATAGATTTACCGTCTTTAATAATTTTGACGATATCTGTGTTTTTCCATCTTTCGGCATCCATGATCGCTTTATAACGAGACTCACATAACTCTACACAAACTGTATCTGGTTTTTCGTCATCAATTAATTGTTTAACCTCATCTGAGCTTCTTTTAGATACATGCGCAGTCCCAATCAAGATTATCTGTCTGCCGTCCATTTCTATTCGATGTACATTCTCGTTGGACAAAAAATCACTTCCCACTATACTAATTTTAGAACAACCATAATAATATCACACTTACTAGAATAGAAGCTAGGCAAAGCCATATAAGCCGAATAAGAACTCAACTGCGAAGGGGCGCGATGGGGTCAGGCCTGAAATATTCCCTTTTGTTGGATCTTCATCAAGATTTCATTAACCATCTGAGTTCCTTTACTTTCTCCACTTCTAATTTTCGAAACCATGGATGGCGGTATATTGAGCTTCTCTGCAAGTTCAACATTGGCGAAACTACCATAGTCTTCACTAATTTTCACAATTGCTTTTCTGACATCAGAATATTTCTGTATTTTGGTTCTTCTAGTAACCTCTTCCCTCGTAACACCAGCTTCTTTACATACAACATCGATAATCGTATCAATATCAATCCGTATAGCACTTCTTGTTGTTATCTTTATTTTGTTATCTCCTTCGGTATCGGGTTCATATATATACAATTCATTTTTCTCTGGCTTTATATTCATAAACGCTCTATATTGTTTGTGTGCAGCTGCACGATTCTCTGAAAGTATACCCAGAACAAAGTTTACGTCTACTAATGAATCATTTTGACCGATTAAATAACTTCCATGACTACTCCACAGATATTCTAACCCTTTACTTACTCCAGCTTCTATCGGATTATAATGAATATACTTAATAACTTGCAACAAATATCTATCTTTATCACAAAGCAGTGCCTTGTATCTTTGTTGAAAGACATGACCTGTCCTGTTGTACCTTTGGTTGTACTGCTGTGTAAAGCTCTGTTGGATCCCCTGTATAATTTTTGATAGTGGAGTTTCTCCGGTCTCTACTAATAAATGAACGTGATTGTCCATGATACAATAAGCATACAACTTGAAATCATATCTTTCTTTGTATTTTTTGATTAGTCCCATGTATATAGGCTTTTCTACTTCTGTCATAAAGTATTCACCATTATTGCCACGGCACATGACATGATACAAGGCACCAGGGTATTCCAACCGCGGTTTTCTCGCCAAAGTACTCCCCCCTTATTTAATTATCCTGTGTTAAAAATGATAAAAGAGAATATCTCAAGCCTGACCCCACTTACCGCTCTCAGCTCTGTTGTTTCATGGAATCATAATTTAGTTTTACTGGGTTTGTTTTCCTGTCACTCAGATTAATCACGATTATGGCTACAATAACAAGGATAGCTCCAAAAATTTGATTGATAAACAAATGCTCTCCTAAAATGATTATGCTTAATATAACGCCTTCTATCGGTTCAAATGTGCTGATGATAGATGCTTTGGCCGCACCAATCATTTTGACGCCTGCCGCTAGCGCGATAATTGCAATAACAGTGGCAACCAATGCAATAAATACGATTCCCAGCCAAGCATTTGTAGTGATCTTAAAGCTATTTAAGTTTATTTCACCTTTAATTAAACCGTATGTAATAAATGTGAATGTGCTGAAGGTATTTGTATATGCTGCAATGACGATTGAATTTACCTTTTTAATTTTCTTAAGCCCAAGCGCCAGAACATATGCACTATTGCAAACTGCAGCTAAAACGGATAATAATATACCAATCATTTTTATATTTGAGTTTAAATCCGTAAGTACTAATAAAATACCTCCGAAAGCCACAAATAAAGCAACCATTTGTTTTACTGACATTTTTTCTTTAAGGTAAATATATGAGAAGATATTGATCATGAACGGGTATGTATAAAAAATCATCACATGCAGTGATACCGGTAAATAACTGATGGCACTGAAATAAAAACTGGTTGTGAGGAAATAAAACAGTCCACCAATTAGAAACATGATTAACAATTGCTCTTTTTCAAGTCTATAGTTAATTTCCTTTCTTTTTAGAAAGATATATCCCCATATAAAAATAGATGCAATGAAAAACCTAACGGCTAACATAAAAATAGGTGAGATATCATAGGAGTAAAGAATTTTTGCAACAGGCGCCACTGCCCCAAAGCCAGCCGCTGCAATTAAGGTGAATAGCGTGCCTTTAATTAGTTTTGTATCTTTCAATTTAAGTATCTCCTCTTCTACGACATGAAATATGAAAGTAATAACGCCTGTTTCAGTTATTTTTTCATATTCAATATTAACACAGTTTTACTGATTGAATAAGGTAATATTTTTTTATAATTAATCACTAAAAAGGATAAAAAAAACCTCCCCATACGAAGCGGGAGGTTTTTCAAAATCAGCATTTGGGCAATGTTTAGTTTATCTCCTTTTATATAAAAATCTGCTTCCTCAAATCCGAGTTCAGAAGTCTTTCCATTTTTCCCACGATTCAAAGTGCTTCTACCGCATCTCATTAAACCTTGGTTCCCGGAAAAAATTATACCTACACAAGTTTTTCAGTTAAAGTAGTGCTTTAGTTCATAAATATTGCATTTTTAAGCTTGTTTATTGCAATTCTTTGAAAGAATTCATTGTTTATCTCCTCACATGTAGGTATAATTATTTATACCTACATGTGAGGAGGAAGGTGCCTATGAGTTCTATTATAAGACAAAAGGTCGGTGACAAGATTTACCTTTACGAGTCGGTTTCTTTTCGGAATGCCGATGGCAAACCAAGAAATAAACG
>LADV01000244.1 GCA_000961805.1 Peptococcaceae bacterium BRH_c23
AGGACTGAGCTATAATCGCTAACCAATTGATCGAATATGTAACTCCAGGATTTTGTAGCAGCGTGCTCTCGTGCGTTGGCTGCCAGTGATTCAATAAACTGTTTGTCTTCAGCCAGCTTGATGATGGCCCCGGCCAAGCTTGTAGCATCGCGGGGTGGGCACATCAAACCATTGTAGCCATTTTTTACATTGTCTTTAACTCCCCCGGAGTTTACCGCGATCACCGGTAATCCCGAAGCCATAGCTTCCAGCACGACGTTGCCGAAGGTTTCAGTGCCTGATGGGAAGACGAACACGTCACAGGATGCATACATAGCGGATAATTCTCGGCCTTTTAGGTATCCTGTAAACTTTACGTTATCGAAAGAACGCTCCTTCATTTGTTTAGCGTAAGGACCGTCACCAACAAAAACAAATTGAACCTTATCTGAATGGCTGAAGTTAACTATACCGATACTTTCCATTAAAATATCAAGGTCTTTTTCGGCGGCCAGTCTGCCAACATATAGGAAGATAATCTTATCTTCAGCTTTCAGACGGTACCTAATGTTCATGTCTTTATAGTTAGGACTGAATGTGGATGTATCGATGCCCCTTGACCAAATACGCAGGTTTTCTATTCCTTTGTCTTCCAGGACCTGCAGAGTATCGTGAGAAGGGCAGAAATTTAGTTCGCTGAATCCGTGGAACCATTTGAAGAGCCCCCAGACTACTCCCTCCAGGTACTCCATATTGTAATACTTGAGATATACGTCGAAATTAGTATGAAAGGACGAGACGATGGGGATTCCTCTGTCCCTCCCATATCTCAAGCCTGCCAGGCCTATTCCCAAAGGGTCGGTTAGGTGAATAATATCCGGCTTGAATTTGTCGGCTACTCGGCATAATTTGGCATACGAAGGTATGGCGAGTCTGCACTCGGGATAGAACGGCAGACTAATACTTTTAAACCTGGCAACCGGTGAGTTATCAGAGCTTATAAACTTCTCATTAAAATGTGGAGCGAAAAACATATGCTTAATGTCCCGGTCGTTGAGATAATCACCTAACTTTTTCAAGGTATTGGTAACTCCGTTGATTTGGGGGAGGTACGTATCGGTAAAATAGGCTATCCTCATATTAATACCTCCTTTATGCGGTAATCTTTAACTCATTGTCAAGGTACATCGATATTATGGAAACACATACTAAAATACAAATCATGAGGGCATTAGCCGTATCCAATTCAAAAGGCAACGAATTTTCTTTTAAATTTTTCATATACCTGTCATGTGCCTCCTCGATATAGGTCATAATATTGTTTGAAGAGGACTGGATGTCGGTTGATTTGATATAGCTGTGGCGTTTTACAAGCTTATGGCTTTTCTGAAAGTGGTATAAGATTTGGAATTCATACAGCAAATGTGACCTATGTTTACTCTCGAAGTTTCAGTATGGGCATAACAAAAAAAGTCCGAAAGATAATGGGTGATGACACCTATTCTTTCGGATAACTGTTTCGACCATCTTCTGGGTTCGTTTAATCTGAGAGTAGTGAGTTTTTCGATTTCAGCCTGTACTAAATTCATAGCTGTGTGCTTGAAGTGAGGAATTTTAACGGATGAGGCTTTTAAATCCGGTTTGATATTTCCATACATGAAGCTGAAAGCGTCCATTTTTATATCTAATTCTTTTTCTACGGCATTTCGAATCGCTTGAGACAATCCCAGATGCATTACAATATTCATCACTTTCACTTCCTTATGAGAAAATTAATTCTTTTACTGAATCCAGTATAAATGATGAGTGTTAAGGGCGTTTTATAGTTTTGTAAATCATGGGTTAATTTACTACGATTATTTGTTTATTTTTTTGCTCTGTGATTCAGCACAATTTAACTTAGTGTTTACACAACGTTAATCTGATTTTTACCTTGATGTTGTAAGATTAAATTGGACAAGGACTTTAAGTTATTGATTATGAAAGGAGACGGAATATGACCATTAAAGAGGAACTAATCGTCGCTGCTATATGGGGTACGCCCAACCGGCGTCACCAGAATGTCCCTGTGTTTCGTGTTTCCCTCCGGCCCAGGAAAGTCAAGGAGACAACTATCCCTACAGGTAAGAGTGAGCGGCTTAAAATTGGTTAAGTCGCTTTTTTATATGTGGACATTGCAACATAGGACACCGGAATTTTATTGGGATTAGGATTTGTCTGGTCTGGAATTTCAGCGAGACAGAAGTTCCAGACGCCTAACTTGTTACTCTTTATCCCTATAAAGATCAACATAAAGGTTACCATTAGTAGCAAGCACAGCAAAAGCGACATCCTTTATGCTTTGAATTCCCTTTTTATTTAGTTCTTGATAGAGCCACTCCTGGTTTAAGCCATTTTGTAGGAGATTTTTTCCTATTATTTTACCGTCCAAAATTACCTCAGTCGCAAGTCCTTCATAATTGGTTGACAAATTTAGGTCTTGGGGAGTTAATGGCCTATATTGTGATTTTAGCTGAACGCTCAATTTCCCACTTGGCTCAAGAATAGAAAATTCAACTTGATCAATATCAAAAACTCTTTCCTGTCTGAGTTGCTGAACTAAATAATCAAAAGAATAATTTAACCTAGCCATATTATTTTCTAGGATCTTTCCATTTTTAATTAAAATAGTGGGTTCGCCAGCAAAAATTCTACGAAGTGGCTCGTATTTTAGTGAAAAATATGCGACTAACACGATAATTAGTGTTGTAGCTATTATGGAAAGAATAAAATTAAAGATACCTATCTTAAGATTAAAGGCTAGGTTACCTGCAATTGTCCCAAGTGTTACTCCTGCCACATAATCAAAATAAGTGAGGTGAGCTAGACTTCTTTTAGTTAAAAATTTGGTGGCTGCAAGAAGTAGTATCAGTGCTAAAACTACTCTTAATAATATGTTTAAAGGCTCAAACAAAAGAAATCACCTCCATTGGAAGTCTTTAGGGGATCATTTACATCTCCACTTGAAAGAGCTAGGCTGTTACAAAAGGAAAACTGGAGTGTTAAATTGTTGTTGTCAATTTGTACTCCAGTTTTTTATCATCTTCTTGTAAGTTATTGGCTTTATTTCTTCAAGAAGGCCCATCTGTTTTCTGATTCTATTATTCCAGTATACAAGTCTGTTAGCCCATTCATAGTGGGCAATTGTATTTTGAATAATTTCAGATTCAGTATCTTCTTTCAGTTCTTCGTGGTATATCCGTTCGGCTAGTTGTTCGAGGCGGTTTTGCTGTTTTTGCAAGATAATATCTAAGAGACTTAGATCAAGTTGATCCCATTCAGCTAACAAAGCATCGTTTGCATTATCGTAGTTTTGCAGGGTTTGCTCAATAACCTCTTGGTTGTTCATAGGTATCCTCCTCTTGTCTAAAGATGTATGCTTAAAGGCTGAGTATTCGTGTTTCCTCTGATGACACAATAAGTATAGAGTTTGCATACTTTAGCCAAATTATGCGGCTTAATATTCTTTAAGTCTACCTTGGCAAGAGAAATTGTGTTATTTATTAGTTAAAATTCAGAACGAAACCGGAGCCAGACCCGGTCGAAAAGTAAAAATCATCAATCTTGGGTTAGACCCTGAAGAAGCCGTTGCCATGGGGCTGGAAATCGAAAAGGTGGAAAAATCAGGCCGCAAAAAGGGCGTGGCGAGCTATGTTGATCCCGTGTGGGAGGGCTGGCTGCAGCAGTACAGGGTGGAACTGAACGCCATGAGTACACCGCAGTTTATTGCCTGGCTGGAGGGGAAAATCCAATTGTATGGATAAAGGCAAAGTGATACCGCCCGCTAATATCATGCAGGAGAGCCTTGAGCACAGCCTGCATGATAAACTCGTCTGTCCAGATTAATGTTCCAAGGGGCTTAATGGGATCTTCAAAAAGCAGAAGGAGATACACCCAACAGAAATGAATTTCCAGGTCAGCTTAAAATCATTGGCGGTATGGTATAATAGGAAGTAAATGGTGAATAAAGGGGAATGCGCATGGAACAATACAGCTGGGCTGTCCAACTGTGGCAGTCATACCAAATATCTTCCGCTGCCGAGCTGGACAAATATCTTAACAGCTTCCGTATCCTGTTTGCGTTCCATTCCGGAAAGATAGAAAACGAGGAAATCACCTATCACGATACAAGGGAAATCTTTGAAAATGGCAAAGTCGCCAATTACACCGGCAGTCCCCGCGCTCTATTCGAACAGCAAAATCAAAAGCTGTGCTATGAGTTTATTAAAGAGAAAATCTTCAAAAAGGAACCACTTAGTGTTGGGCTGATCAGAGAAATCCATAACGTTCTTACCAGTGGCACCTACGACCAGCGAAGGTATATAGAGAACGAAGAACGTCCGGGCGAATTTAAAAAACATGATTATGTAACCGGTATCCATGAGGTTAGTTCCGCCGCGGAAGATGTAGAACGCGATCTGACAGAGCTGATCGCTGAAATGAATTCATACGACGGCGGGAATGTTTTGAAAGCTGCCGCCTATCTTCACGCCCGGTTTGAGTACATTCATCCTTTCGCAGACGGCAATGGCAGAGTAGGCAGGACTCTCTTGAACTATTTTCTCATGACCCATGACCATCCGCCCCTTATTGTCTACGACGAGGATAAGAGGATGTACTATGAGTGCTTGCAGAAGTATGATGAAGTCGAGGAACTAAATTCCTTGTGCGAGTTTCTTAAATATGAAACAGAAAAAACCTGGAAAAAGGCGCTGATACTTACCGAAGGCCTAAAGCAGGAGCGCAAGGGCTTGTCGGATTTCACCTAAAGTATGTGACAAAAAAACTATTTGGAAACGAAGGTCATCTCGAAAGGGGTGGCTTTTTCTTTGCCCGATCGTTTACTGGCTTACGTTTTCCGCTGGGTGTGATAACCAGTGTGCTTTTGTTGAAGATATCAAAGGGCTTAGGGCGTAATGCTCTTTTTTTGAACCGAAAAGCCGACATAGCAAACGTTTATTATTTGCAATAATTTAACATTGAAAAGATTAATCTAGTAGAATCATTGAAAAGTCAGGCTGGATTGATTATTGATGCGTTGACAAAGTAAGGTCAATTTAATTGAAGGGCTTTGTAGGAGGACATTCATGTCTATGTACTATGAAGAGAGGTTTGGGGGAATTCTTTAAACGCATCAAGCGACTTCATGAAATAATTATCCATCTAAAAAACAGATATGCTACAATATTTAAAGCACCGGAATATTATCCTTTGAGGATATGTCATCCGGTGCTTTAGGTGTCATATCTCCTCCTATAATGAGAAGATACATGAAATATTAATTTTTAATAAGTGGTTTTTTTTCAAATGTCCTTGACATGGGGACCACTTTACTTGGCAGTCAGCATGATTTTATTAAAACGATATGGGGTGTTGGATATAAATATATTGAAGGGAAGGAATGAATATGAAGCTGAAAATCAAACTTCCTTTACTGTTTTTGCTGACGTTCCTGTTGATTATCCTTTGCGGTGCTTTATATCTAATTACACTTATAGAACATGAAAAGCCTACATTGTCAGGTTCGGAACATGTGCAAATGCTTCTTTTTTTGTTTGTTGTAGCAGGCCTAATATTTGCTATTTTAACAATGTATTTTCATTATAATATTACAAAACCGATTCAGATACTTAATATAAGGCTTAAAAGCGTAAATTTAGGGCGTACTATTACCTCCTTATCCTCAAAAAGGAAGGATGAAATCGGAGAACTGTACAATCATTTTAATGAGATGGAGGAAAGGCTTCATCAGGCACACAAGGAGCAGATTGATATGATTGCAGCCATAGCTCACGATCTGAAGACTCCATTGACTACCATAAATGGATTTGTGGAACTGCTGGTGATGCAGAAAAAACTTTCCGAAAAGGAAAAACAGGAATATTATGAGCTTATCCTAAAGAAATCAAAGTATATGGCAGAACTGATCAGCAGTTTTTCTGCGTTTACCAAAGATGAACTTGATTTAGAAACGATAGAAATGAAACCCATAGAAGTATTGAAACTATTTGAAAACATCGCTGCAGAATATGAAATCGAATTATCCGGACTTGATTATGAATTGAACTGGGAACATTCTTTCAGTGCAAACCAGCTCATAATGATAAATGAACATTTGATACGCCGTGTTTTCGGAAATATTTTCAGCAATGCCGTAAGATATGGTGAAAAGAAAGATCTGAAAGTCTATATGAGCGGCTATACGAGTGGATACTATGCAAATTATCAAGTAGAGGACAACGGCGTAGGAGTGCAGGATAATGAATTGTCTTCCTTGTTTCTAAAGTTTTTTACTATTGATAAGTCAAGGCAAAGTAGCAGTGGTGGGACAGGGCTTGGCTTGGCAAGCTGCAAATCCATTATTGAACATCATGGCGGCGAAATTTGTGCGTTTCGTTCAGATTATGGAGGATTGGGAATCCGGTTTACCCTTCCGCTTGCAGTGTAGAAAAATTGGTACAATTAAATAGATACATTAAATGAAATATCAAAAGTACAAGGGGCTTACTCTGAAAGGTTTAAACTTTAGGGGTTGCCCCTTTTACTTTTATAGTTGATCTTATTATTCAGCACTTCATAATTCTTTATAGTTGCTTTACAAATATTTATTTCTTTTTATCAGCGTTTTATCTTCGCCCTGTATTATTTGTTTAGAACAGATGAAGAAACATATCATTGTCATCTGAACTACAGTTATATCTCAGAAGGGAGAAAAGGCAATGAATAAATTTGGACAGTTAGCAGACAAAAAACCATTAATCGACCTGCATCAAGTCGTCAAGACCTACGAGTCCTCATCTCAACCTTTCACCGCACTTCAAGACATCAACCTGCAGATCCGGGAGGGCGAGTTTGTCGCCGTGGTTGGCAAATCCGGCAGCGGCAAGACGACGCTGATGAACCTCCTGGCGGGCATAGACCGGCCTACGGTTGGAGGGATCACAGTTGCCGGTACACAGCTGCATTCGCTGTCGGAGTCACAGCTTGCGGAATGGAGAGGTCGGACAATCGGCCTGGTTTTCCAGTTTTTTCAGTTGCTTCCGACCTTGACGGTAGTCGAGAACGTAATGCTGCCCATGGACTTCGCAAGGATCGTTCCTGCGACTGAACGTCAATCCAAAGCTCTGGATCTTTTGGATAGGGTCGGTATCAGGGATAAGGCCAACAAGTTGCCTACCACCCTGTCAGGTGGAGAACAACAAAGAGCGGCCATTGCCCGGGCGCTGGCCAACGATCCGCCGATCCTGCTGGCAGACGAGCCGACGGGCAATCTCGACTCGGTGACCGGCGAGGCAGTTATGAAGCTGTTCACCGACTTGAATGCCGAAGGGCGCACCATCCTCATGGTGACCCATGAGCTGGATATCATGCGTTCCATCAGGCGGCAGGTGGTGTTGATGGACGGCCGCATTGCCGATGAGGTCCAGATGCAAGCGGATCATCTGAAGTCAGAGGAGGTGAGGTCATGACACGGCTGTTGTTCGTAAAGCTGCTCAGGGATATGCGAGGGACTTGGGAGCGAATCGTGCTGATGGTCCTGGCCTTGAGTATTACGCTGGTAATGTTCAGTGGGGTGTTATATACATGGGGCATCTCTAGCCGGGATACTTCCAGCGCCTATCTGGGTACTAATCCGGCGTCGGCATCGATTCTCTTTGAACCTGGGCTGAGCGCTGAAGCGATGGCAGCCATTACAGCCGAAGCCCGCAAGCAACCCGGCATCATCGATGCTGCCGTACGTACCCAGTTTACACTTCAGATACAGAATGAAGACGGCGGGTGGGGGGCGAACCCGCTTCAGATCTTCGTCTCGGCACCTGATGACCCGATGAACATAGAATCCTTTAAGGTTGAGCAAGGCAGTCGGCCAACGACTGCAGGGGAGATCCTGATTAATCGCACCTCGCTTGATTTGCTGAATCTGGAGGTTGGAGATGTTGTGGTTGTTCAGGCTCCAAATGGCACACCCACACCACTTCGTATCAGCGGTGTAGTATACTATCCGGCTCTGGCACCTTCAGAACAGGAGCAGAAAGCTCATGGCTTTATTACCACAGCATCGCTGCCTGTCTTGGGAGTACCCGTTACTCTTGACGCTCTTAAGATCCAGGTCGCCGATCAGCCGGGACAAACTGTACCAAGCCGTAACCGGGATGTTATTGTAGCTGAAGCACGGGATCTTGCCGGCTGGCTGCAGCAAACCTATGGCGTGGACGTCCATGAGATTCAAGTTCCAACGCCTTATGCTCATCCTCACCAAGCACAGATGGACTCGGTTCTGCTGGGACTTCTTGCCTTTGGCGTAGCCGGCTTGTTACTCAGCGCGATCCTTGTTGCCACCATGCTCAATGGGCTGTTTACCCAGCAAATTCCTCAGATTGGTATTATGAAGGCCATCGGTGCGAAATCCAGCCGGGTGCTGCAGTTGTACCTGCTGATGACGCTGGTGATAGCCGTCACGTCTACCGCCCTTGCTTTTGTCCCTGGTATCTTCATTAGCCGCGCTTTTGCTCCTATCATTCTTACGTTGCTGGGCATAGATGTCGTGAGCTTCACAGCTCCATTGTGGATGTATGTGGTGGTTATTGCTGCTGGTGTCGGTACGCCGCTTTTATTCTCTCTGGCTTCGCTTGTAAAGACCAGCCGTATGACAGTCCGGGAGGCCCTCGACTATCGAGGCGTTGAACGCCGCAAGGAAACCTCGGCACGCTTTGATGCCGGACTTGGCTGGCTGCGGGGACTTAACCGCATAGTACTTATGGCATTCCGTAACATTTTCCGGCGACGGGCCCGGTTTCTGCTGACCGTCGGGCTCCTGGCCAGCGCCGGCGCCGTGTTCGTTGCAGGAATGTCCACCATGGTTGGCTTCCAGGCATATTTAGAACAAAACAAGGAGTCACGCAATTGGGACGTCGAGGTGCGAATTGCTGTTATCGATCAGGTCCCGGCAGGCACATTGACAAGCCTGGTGGAAAAAATCCCTAACGTAGCCTTCGTTGAGGGATTGAGCAACGTCAAGACCAGCTTCATACCATCAGGACAACAGATCAACATTACACGCACCTATCCCGACCAGGGGCACGGCAGCATAGCCGTAACCGTCGTCCCACCGAATAGCTCGCTCATAGATCCGCCACCCCTCCCGGAAGGACGCTGGCTGCGTTCGGGCGAAGCAGGCACCGTTGTGGTCAGCCGGGATATGCTCACAAAAAACCTGCCCGGCGTCAATTATGGAGACACAATTCAACTGGCAATCGACGGACGTCCCACCAGTTGGCAGGTTGTCGGCATTGCCGATTCTGGAGGACATGGCGGAGGCATCTTCATAACCGAAGAAGGTTTTAAGGCTGTTACCGGTGTGAGCCAGCCCAATCTGCTCCGAATCGTGACCGATAACCATGATGAGGCGACCCGGACAGCCGTGGCTCAAGCCGTCGCCAATGTCCTTACAGATGCGGGAATCGTAGTGCGATCTTCTACGTCTGTCAGCCGTTCCGAAGCTGCCGATGCCGGCCACATGGCCCCCCTCATCTATGTTTTCCTGGGACTCTCCATTGCAATAGGTGTAGTTGGGTTTGCCGGACTGTCCGGGGCGATGAGCACCAATGTGCTTGAACGGACCCGTGAGTTCGGCGTGATGAGCGCAATTGGGGCATCCGCCTCCACTGTGCGCCGCCTCGTCATTCTCGAAGGCATCTTTATAGCTGTGGTAAGTTGCGTGATCGCGGCTATTCCTGTTCCTCTTCTCACGGCAGCGATGGTCGATAATATGCCTATGCCTGTAAAAATGCCTTTCCAGATCTCGGTATCGGGAGTTGCCATTTGGATAATCGTGGTTATTCTTGGCGCAGCGTTGGCCACCTTGGCACCCGCAAATCGGGCATCCCGGCTGACCGTTCGTGAAGCCCTCGCATACTTATAGGAGGGGAAAAGCAATGAAAAACAAAAAAGCTACAATAGTGATTATTATTGTAGTAATCGTACTTGTTTGTTTATACTTCGGTGCAAGCTGGTTGATAGGTCAAATGCAATCCGGTCAAATGCCGGGGCACTTCCGCCCACCGCACTAGAGCCAATGTATCTTGCCATATTGAAATCTTAGCATAATTATGATAAAATTACGCTAAGATCATTATGGAGGTGAATATTATGCCGCAGATTAGACCAGTTTCGGACCTGCGAAATAACTTCGCAGAAATTTCAAAGATTGTGCATGAAACATCAGAGCCAGTTTTTTTAACTAAAAATGGTTATGGTGATATGGTAGTAATGAGCATTGAAGCCTATGAACGCAAGCTATTTGAAGGTGAAATTTACTATAAATTAAAAGAAGCAGAATTGGAAGCAAAATCAACCAATGTGCGCTATACGCACGAAGAAGTATTTTCAGATTTGAAAAGAAGCTTGGCCGACAAGATAGGTAAGGATAATGTATAAGTTAACGTTTTGTAGAACCTACAAAAGCCGAGTTACCTGATTTGGTATGCTCGGCTTTTTCAATTATTTGCGATTAAATAGTTCCCTCATTATAGGATGAATAGAATATTGGTTATTCCTTCTACTGCTTTTCTTTCATTCAATTTAACCAATGAAGGTTATAAATCTATTTCCCTTGTTCCTTCAAAAATTCTATAAAGGACTGCGAAGCCATAGATACCGGAATATTCTTTTTCAGCGCAATCCCTATTTTACGTTCCGGTATGGCAGGGGAGACCGGAACTTCCTTCAGTATACCTAAAGCCAGTTCCTCAGAAACAAAGTTTTTGATCACAGAGGCAATCCCCAACCCGATTTTGGCAAATTCAATTAAAATATCCATACTGCTAATCTCAATTTCAGGTGTAAAGCTAAGATGATTGGCCTCAAAATAGTCGTCGATATGGATCCTTGACAGATTCTTATCCTCTAACATGAGAAGTGGATAACTTAGAAGATTCTCCAGTCGGAGAGCACTTTTCGGGATGTCATATTTTCTGCCTGCCACAAAGATATCTTGAATGGCCATTAACTCGATATACTCCATGTTGCCCTTGTCCATGGGAATACTGATAATTCCAAAATCAAGCTGCCCTTGTTCTAAAAGTTTCAATGTATCCGGTGAAGGCCGATTGATAATTTGAATTCGGATGCCTGGATATAGATAATGAAATGCTTCCAGATGAGGTAAAAAGAAGTACCTGCAAAGCGTATTACTTATGCCCACTTTGACAATGCCCTCAGTCCTCTTTTTAAGTTTTTCAAGCATCATTTCTCCATTGTTCAGGGTTTCAAAGGCACTTTTCACGTAATCATAAAGAATCTGACCCTCTGTTGTAAGGGTGACACCTCGAGAATTTCTGATAAAAAGGGTACAACCAGTTAAGGCTTCCAATTTTTTAATCGATTTGCTGATGGCTGGCTGGCTAATATAGAGAATTTTTGCAGCTTCAGAAATGCTCTGATACATAGCGGTGAAATAAAAAACCTTATAGAGTTCTGTATTCAACATAAT
Source organism: Peptococcaceae bacterium BRH_c23 (assembly GCA_000961805.1). Next base: position 11,510 of record LADV01000244.1, read on the forward strand.
ATAACCTCCGGTTATGAATATCATGAAAAATAGGCATTACCATTATAGCAAGAATTGGAGTAGGATGGAAATAAATGAATTAATAAATTAGGGAGGATTAATTATTGAAGCAATTTAAAAAACATTGTTACCTTATAAAATGGGGTAAAAGCTTTTAATGTAAACACAAATTTTGAGATTGATAAAAAGAATAAGGAGATTAAAATGGGAAAAACAATCGCCGAGAAAATATTTGATGCACACAGGGTAAACATGCCGTTTCCAAATACGCATGTCTTAAAATTGGATAGGGTTTTCTGTCACGAAATTACCACACCGATTGCCATCACGGATCTTATGGCCAGGGGAATGGACAGAGTCTTTGATCCCACGAAAATAAAAGCTGTCATAGACCATGTAACACCTGCCAAAGATTCTAAAACCGCTGAACAGGGTAAGATACTCCGTGATTGGGCTAAAAGGCATAATATCCAAGACTTTTTTGACATTGGGAGAAATGGTGTCTGCCATGCAATTTTTCCAGAAAAAGGATTTGTGAGACCCGGTTATACCGTGATCATGGGGGATTCCCACACCTGTACTCATGGAGCCTTTGGGGCTTTTGCAGCAGGTGTCGGTACGACGGACCTTGAAGTGGGGATACTCAAAGGTGTCTGTGCCTTCCATTTTCCAAAAACCATTAAAATTGTGCTTAATGGCAACTTACAACCGGGAGTTTATGCCAAAGACCTGATACTTTTTATTATTAAAGAACTGACTGTAAACGGTGCAACAAACATGGTCATAGAATTTAC
>LADV01000258.1 GCA_000961805.1 Peptococcaceae bacterium BRH_c23
GTAACAAACGATTTAGGGATTTCGCCCTTAACATCATCTCTAACTCCTATTACTGCAACCTCTAAAATTGCTGGGTGGGTATACAAAACCTCTTCAATCTCCCTTGGATAAATATTGTAACCTCCACAGATTATCATATCCTTTTTACGATCAACGATATATAAATAGCCGTCCTCATCAACCATCCCAAGATCTCCAGTATGGAACCAACCGTCAATAACTGCTTCTGAAGTGGCTTCAGGCATTTTCCAATATCCTTTAAAAAGACCAGGTCCTTTAACTACGATTTCGCCGACTTCTCCTTGTAACGCAGGATTATTTTGAGTATCTTTGACAATAACTTCCCAAGTATCGGCAGGCAAACCAATCGAACCAGCTTTCCCATGTTCTAACCGTCCATAGGTACAGGTAGCACTTGTTTCCGTTGAACCATAACATTCACAAAATCCAGTCCCAAAGGTTTCAATAATTTTTGGAATATATTCGGCGGGCATAGCTGCACCTGCCGACTGGGCGAAACGCCAAGCCTTCAAATCGTACTTATGAGGATCTTCTAAATAAGTTTGTAGCATATAGATGTACATTGTCGGCACTCCAGCGAAATGGGTGACTTTAAACTCTGAAATCAATTCTAAAGCCTTATCCGGAAAAAACCGCGGCATAGTTACAATAGCCGCCCCCTTGTACATCGGCCCTAAAACAGTCAGGACAAAAAAGATGTGACAAAAAGGGGTGCCTGTAAAAAAACGGTCTTGGTCACTGACCATGAGTACATAACAAGCATTTAATTCCGCATTACTATAAAAATTACTGTGACTAAGCATTGCTCCTTTAGGTTGTCCGGTTGTTCCTGAAGTATAAAGGATTGTTACTATGTCATCCGGAGCACAATCAACTGGCGTAAGGTCTTCCGACTCCCCCTCTAACATTTGGTGATAAAATATGACATCCGTCTGACTACTCTCCCCTACCGAAACAATCTTTTCAAGTAAAGGGGTTTTATCTCGAATCTTCAATACTTTGTCCATCGTTTCCCCAGCTAAACAAATTAAAAATTTTGCTTCGGAATTATTAACAATATACATGATCTCAGGGCTTTGAAACATCCAATTGAAGGGTACCGCGATAGCTCCAAGCTTAACAATAGCAAAATAGCTCACAAGATATTCCGGCGAATTAGGTAAACAAAGTGCAACACGGTCATCTTTACTGACTCCCAACTTCTTTAAAGCGTTACCCATCTTGTTAACCTGATGATTAAATTCTATCCAGCTGTAGTTCGTGGTTTCCGATATTACTGCTAATTTATTAGGAATTCTATTAATATGCTTTTCAATTATTAGGGATAAGTTCATTTAACTTCACTCCTCCTCGGAACCAGTTGTAAATTCTTCAAAATGTCCCATCTTGTTCCTAATAATTATATTTTTCTATTGTAAGCTTATAAAAATAGAACCAATAGGATAGAAACCATTTATCACCTCCTAAATTAAGTCATAGCATGCTGGGTATAAGCAATTAATAAAATTTGATCTAATAGCTTGATTGGTCTATTATTTCAATTGCCAATGTTTTTAAAATTATCTGAATATATAAAGTATAGCACAAAGATATTTTTTACAACTCCTCTGAAGCAGGTGTAAATTTAGAATATCTTTCACCTGCTTCCATTTAACGAATCTTCTAAGAAATTATAGCAATTATCTAAATATTTGGTATAATTAATTAATAGATCCTCAGAGAATACAAGGAGGTATGAGATGAGAGTCTCCGAATTACGTTTAGGAGAACTACTTGAATTCCTACCTGAACAAGGCAAAATCCTCTTAAAAGGCTCTCGCGTAGTGATCTTTGATGCTGCTTCCCTAGGAATGTTGCGTAAAGATTTAATCGATACATTGGGTATGGACAGGGCTAAAGGTTTCCTGATTCGTTATGGCTGGTCCTGTGGCTTTCAAGCATATACGAGTATAAAAAAACAGTTCCAATGGGATGAAGATCAGGAGGGAATATTTACCGGCCCCATCATACATACTCTAACTGGCTTTGCCTTAAACGAGTTCTTTTGTCATATAGATCAACAGACAGGTGCCACCTATTATAAAGGGCATTGGACAAATTCCTATGAGGCAGAACAACATTTACTACATTTTGGTCAACACCATGAACCAGTGTGCTGGAATTCGGTGGGATATGCTAGTGGCTATAGTTCTGCTCGCACAGGGAAGAAGGTTATCTATAAAGAAGTACAATGTGTAGGGCAGGGTGATGCTCAATGTACTTATATTGGCAAGACGGTTGAGGATTGGGGCGATGAGATAATCCCAGAACTAGCCTATTATGAAGTTAGTAAAATCAGCGAAGTACTGGAAGCAGCTCATCAAAGAATTACGATTCAAAACAAAATTCTGGAACGGACAGTCACTATTCATGAACAGCTGACTCAATGCATTCTTAATGGCAAAGGGATAGAAGATATCACCTCCACTCTTGCTAAGCTAATGAAATGTATTGTAGTTTTGGAAGATAACAATTTAGTCCCACAATCCACTTGTTTTCCAGATCAATCTGTCACCCATGATCTTCTGACTTCTTACCTTCCGATTTTGGCCAGCCCTTACTTCAATAAAACTTCCGCTTTTTTCCTGAAACAAAAGCGTCCCTTTCAAATAACTGATAATTTTAAAGATTTTTTTCTTTGTCGTTTAGTTTCACCAATTTTAGTTGGCAATGAACTGCTTGGTTTTGTATCCTTACTTCGTACAGACTTACCCTTTTCGGAATTGGAGAATATCGATTTAGAGCATGCCGCAAGTGTTTTTGCTCTAGTTATATTAGAGCAAAAAAAAATCGCCGGCGTCGAAAGGCGATTAAAGGGTGATTTTGTTGATGACTTATTATCAGAAAATATCTCTGATTCCAATTCTATCATTAATAGAGCGCAAAGACTTAATTATGATATTACCCTTCCTCATCGGGTTCTTGTTTTAGATATCCAAAACTTTACCTCAGTAGTAAAACCTTTCGATCAAAATGAAGAGAGAATCTTGCAATTCAAAACTGAGTTAGTCAACACAGTTCAATTATCCTTGAAGCGTTTAGGAAAAGGAATGGTCGTCAACAAAAGCGATAATTTAATCATGCTTGTCCAACTGCAAGAGCTAGATTGTTCAGAAAAAGCCACTAGGCAACTAGCTAAAGAGATCATCAAACAAGTCTCTATTCGTTTTCCTAAGATTACACTATCGATAGGAATTGGAAGTTGTTGCCTAAAGCTGACAGATTTTCGCCATTCCCTTCTATCTGCGAAAAAGGCCTTAGAAATTGGAAAAACTCTAAAAAACCAAAGCCAAGTAATCTCACTTGAACAATTCGGTACTCATGCTCTGCTTTTTAACGCCTTGGACCCTAAGGACTTATACGAATTTGCTAACAGCCAAATAGGCCCTCTTTTATCCTATGATAAAACCTATCAAACCCAACTTATGCCTACACTTCAAGAGTTTCTTAGTCACCGCGGTAATGTGGAAGGAACAGCAAGATCTATGAATATGTCGATAAGTGGTTTAAAATATCGATTACAACGAATTGAAGAAATTACTGGGCAGGATATTAAGGCTGGTCAAGCCTACTTTAATCTGCACTTAGCAGTAAACATCCTTGAATTAGTAGGAGAGGACAAAATTAAATTTTAAAAGCTTGTCTAATGTCGAACAGACGACTCAGCGGCGGCCCGTCGAAAACGAGCCATTCTGCGAACGATCGTTGACTGATTTACGCCCAAGGCGGCGGCAGCCTTATAAGTACTACCATATTTCTCTAAGGCCCTGTCAATAAGTTGTCGTTCAACTTCATCTACCGCTTCTTTCAAGGGCATTAAGGAATTCACTGATACTCCTCTTAATTCACTGGCACTCCGTTTAAAAGGAATAGGTAACTGAGATACTAGAATTAATTCTCCGGCCGAAACCACCATTAATCGCTCAACCATATTTTCTAGCTCTCGAACATTACCTGGCCAATCATACTGCAGAAAAGCCTCAATTACCTCGGGAGAGAATTCTCGTTGAAAACCGTACTTCTTACTAAATCTATCTCGGAAATGATAGATTAGAGGAATGATATCCTCTTGCCGTTGACGCAAAGGCGGTATCACAATCGGAACTACATTTAATCGAAAGTACAGATCCTCTCTAAATTGCCCCGCCCTGATCATCTCTTCAAGATTCTTGTGTGTAGCAGCTAGGATTCGCACATTGACTTGGCGCGGTTTTGCCCCTCCAACGGGAACAATTTCCCGTTCTTGAAGAACCCTCAAAAGTTTAGACTGAAGATTAAGGGGAAAATCACCAATTTCGTCGAGCAAAATCGTCCCATTATGAGCTAGCTCGAACATGCCGATCTTGCCTTCTCGACGGGCCCCCGTAAACGCTCCCGACTCATATCCAAAGAGTTCCGATTCTAACAAATGCTCTGGTATTGCCCCGCAATTTAGTTTTATAAAAGGACCATCGGCGCGGTTGCTCTGAGTATGAAGAAGCTTCCCTATACCTTCCTTGCCGACACCTGATTCTCCGAATAAAAGCACGGTAGAATCGACCTTAGCTACTCGCCTAATTAATTCGAATACGCGTTCCATCTCAGGACCAGTGCCTATCATTCCCCCTGTCTCCTGACGATTACGCAATTCGGATAGCTCCTGGTGGTACTGTTCACTTAAACGTTTAGCATCAATTAGTTCCTGTCGGAGTTGATTAAGGCTGGTCATATCTCTAAGGTTTATTACAACCCTCATAAGCTTTCCTTTTTCATCGAAAACAGGACTACCTGTGACAAGCAAACTATGATTATGCTTATTTTCCATAATTGTAACCGGTTTCCTGCGTTGCAGAACTAAGTCAACGAGTGAATGAGCATAGGTAATCTCTTCAATTTCCTGAATTGCTCTGCCAATCAAATTCTGAGCATTACCGAGACTCAATTTTTCAAAGGTATGGTTATACCTTAGCACTACGCCAGTCGAATCGGTAACGAATAAACCATCTGAGGAGGACTGAATGATTGAATCGAGTTCACTATTTAGCTCCTTAACTGTGGCCAATTCCTGTGATACCGATTCGATCTCTGAGATATCTTGAAATACACCAACAGCTCCAGTAATCCTACCGTCCTGGATTACTGGATCTCTATTCATGATATAAGTCCCCCTACCCACTCGAAACTTTTGGGAATACTCCGATTTTCCCGTTTCTAGCGTCTCCATAAGACCAAGAGGCACTAAGACATCTAAGACATGGCGACCAATGGCTCTTTCACGAGAAACCCTAGTAAATCGTTCAGCTGCCCTATTAAATGAATTTATCATCCCATCGCTATTGATCACTACAATACCATTATGCGCAGAGCTTAGTACCGCTTCCAGTTCTTTCACCTGGAATTCGGCTTCTTGATATAAAGCAACCGCCAGGTCCGCACGGCTTAGAACTCCAACGATCTGCCCATCCTCTTCAATGACCACAGCCAAATTAAATTGGTAAGCCCATGCCTCACCTAGACGCAGAGACGGCTTAATAACCACTGGATCACGTTCCACCGCCTCAAGGCAACTCAGTTGTGCAGATGAACTGTTATTATCGATTACTCTCTCGACAAGGGTCTTCATTGTAACTATCCCTATCAAATTACCGGTTTTACCCACCACAGGCCAGCCAGAAGAATTAGCTTCGATAAGCCTTTGTAATGCCTCCAAACAAGAATTGTTCTCGCTAAGACAAACAGGAATCTGGGTCATGACCTCTTCCACCCACATCATAACTGTACCCTAGTCTCCAAATTTTTTTCTAATCTTTGCTGGAGATACAAGTCTTCCACCTCTTTCTTAAAGGGTTATTCGAGTTTATTTACGCAAAAGTAGCAAATAAGACCTTATTATGAGGAAAGTGTTGACTAGTTTTCAAAATCATATCTTGACAAACGGGGTCATTACATGGCATGATACTTCTATATATAATTAACTGAATATTCAAATTGGACAGACTAGTCTGAAATATAATCTTGTGCAAACCTTTTTTGCTGATGTCACCAACCAATATATTTTTCGGAGAAGCTAAAGAAAACTTTGCTAGCGCCCACGAAGACACTGACTTCGCACGTATTAGTCATCTTGAAGACACTGTCTTCGCACGAATTAGTTATTCTGACAGCGCTGGCTTTGGATGGAAGAAATGAGGGATCAGCTTGAAGCTTCGTGCCATACTGGTAGATGACGAATGCTCCGACAGTCAAGAACTTCGCAACCTACTCCAGCCCTTTGAGAATGTTCAAGTCGTCAGCAAGGCTGCAAATGCCTTAGAAGCCCGAGAGTTAATCTTGAATCTAGATGATTCTACTTACAACACAGCTCACGAAGAATACGCGTTTGCCTTAAATGCTTTAGAGCATCTACTTAAACCTATTCACCCTAAACGACTGGAAGAAGCGCTATTGAAAGTGCGCCAATTAAAAGGTAACCTAACTGGGCCAAAGAGTAATCCGCCCCCTATTAAACGTGAAACTATTCCACCTAAGCCTTTAGAAGTTGTACCAGTTGAACTTAGAGGTAAAATTATACTATTACACCAGGACGAAATAATCTATGTCTATACCGATAAAGATAAGGTCTACATAAAAAGCTTAAAGGAGTCTTACCTGACCCGTTTTACCTTACGCGAGTTGGAATTACGTTTAAACTCCACTCTTTTTTTTCGCTCTCATCGTTGTTATTTAGTGAACATTCAACGCATGCGAGAACTCATTCCATATTTTAATGGAACTTACACCATAGTAGTCGATGATCTTGAACGTAGCGAAATCCCAATGAGCCGGACCAAATCCCGAATACTCAAAGAGATGTTAGGTCTTTAGAGTCGTATTTATGAAAAACCGAGGCTACGCCTCGGTCTTTATATTAAACCATGGAAATCCAAACCCAAACGTTGTACAAAACCTTATCTGAACAAGTCTTACATATATAATAAAAGCCACAGGCTTTGTACAGCTGGTGGTTTTATTTTATTGTATACTATCTCAAGAAGGTTATCAAGAGATTATCTTACGCACTGACCTTGGCCATTTCCTGTACTCAGAAAAAATTCTTGCTTTGTTCTGTCAGGCTTAGATCTCAAAGCTGAAAGCATATAAAAAAACACCTTTCCGTTTGCTCAATGATAGTTCGAAACACGAAGCTTTCCTTGAGCAAATCTTGAAAGGTGCGTATAAGTAGCCGACAGTATCTTATTTCGATAATGCTTGTTTTTTAAGCTTCTCATTCATTTGACAAGCAACGCGGAACAGATCTATACCCGTTAATCCTATTGAATCTAAGGTTTTATGATAAATATGGATGAGTTTTTGCAAAAGGTCTGTTTTTGATTTATCCTCCCGCAAACGCTTCATTTCAGCAGTCACTTCTTCTATTAGTTCCTTTGTGATAGCGACTCCTGACTCCGTAAGTTCTTTTTGCATCCCCAGTAAACCATGTTCAATAATTTGGCCGCCAGAGTGTTTACCGTAAACGAAAGAGGTCTTCTGTCCTACTAATTCAGATGGAATAGCCTCATAAATACGCCGATCAATGAGTACACCCGCCGTGTGTATACCGCTTTCGTGCGTGAAAACATGGGGTCCGATAATTGGGCAATGTGCCTGGATTGGCATACAGGCGTATTTTTCAACCAGGCGGTACAACTCCTGCAGCTTTTCGTATTTGAAACCAGGAATTTCGATGCCATAGAGCAATTTCAAGGAAACCACTACTTCGTGGAGAGGTGCGTTTCCCGCCCGTTCACCGTAGCCTGCTACCGTAGTGCAGAAAGCCTTCGCACCATACTTAATTGCTGTGATAGTATTGATTGTGCCAAACCCAAAATCATTGTGGAAGTGTACCAATAAAGGTACCTCAGGCATTGCCTGGACTATCTCTTCTGTATATTTGGCAGTTGCCTCCGGAGTCAAAACCCCTACTGTATCTGGCCAGGAAGGTCTCGTGCCACCTGCAGCAAGCCCCCGACGGAACAGTTCAATACAATAATCAACATCCGCTCGCGAACCATCTTCTCCACCGAACTCGATATGAGTTACCCCTTTGGATCGAGCGTAACGGATTGCTTCCTCCATCATCTTCAGGTTGGCTTCTTTGTACCATTCGATTGGCCGATCTTCATGTTCGGCGTCAGAAATACCCTCCCTATGAAGTAGGGTTTTACCAATTTTATATTTATTGTGTAGATTGGATGCCGTCGTAAAGATGAAAAAAGTTACTTCTTCTGGGGAGATATTTATCCCGTTAAGAACCTCGAGAGTTGCATCAATATCTCCTTTATGCGAACGACACATTACCACAATTTCAAGATCGGCGCGTAATTCACCACGACGCTTGGCTTCCATAATCAAGCGCAAAGCCTCTTGTTCCGTAGCTGATACTCCGGGGAACCCCACGTCGATAATGTGAACTCCAATATCGCTTAAAGCCTTAGTAATCTCAAGCTTTTGTTCAGGGGTATAGGCCACACCAGGCATTTGCTCTCCGTCGCGAAGGGTGGAGTCGTAGATACGAAGTTCACCAGGATCTGGAAATTTAATATCTTTCGTAAACTCCAACGGACTATGCAGTAGTTGTTCAATAGGCTCACGCAACATAACCCTACCCCCTCGTTAATATTTCGATGACAAAATCACCGATTTGACTGGTAGAAAGTCCTGAATCTGCGCCCAAGGAGGGAACCTTGCCAGACATCAACAAATTTTGGAGGGCTTTGTCAATTTTGACAGAGGCTTCTGTTTCTCCAATATAGTCCAAAAGCATAGCCATAGCAGCAATCGCGGCCATTGGATTAGCGACATTAAGACCCGCATATTTTGGAGCAGAACCATGAATCGGTTCAAACATGGAAACCTTACCTGGATGGATATTCCCTGAAGCAGCTATACCGAGTCCACCTTGGATCATCGCGCCAATATCTGTGATAATATCACCGAATAAATTACTGGTAACGCCCACATCAAACCATTCTGGATTTTTAACCATCCACATACAAGCAGCATCTATATAGGCGTGTTCCCTTTGAATATCAGGATATTCTGCACCGACTTCTTCGAAGGTTCTAGTCCAAAGATCCATAGCTCGTATCGCATTCGCCTTATCGATTAAGGTTACCTTTTTCTTTTTATTGCGTTTTCTGGCTAATTCAAAAGCATAACGAATAGCCCTTTCGCACCCTTTACGGGTGAACACCATTTCGGCTATGGCGACTTCATCTGGAGTGCCCTTCTTAAAGATTCCACCTAAACCAGAATAGGCATCTTCTGTATTCTCACGAATAATAACCATATCAATATCTTCTGGCTTTTTGCCTTTAAGAGGACAAAATTGCTCTGCGTACAGTTTGATCGGGCGCAGATTAATATAGAGATCTAATCCAAAACGCATTCCCATGATAATGGGGCGCTCGATAAAGCCTGGCTCTACTCGTGGATCACCTAGGGCTCCAAGGTAAAGTGCATCCATCGTTTTGTATTCATCTAATATTGATTCTGGCATGGTCTCTCCGGTTTTCAGATAGTGATTGGTCGAATATGGATAATGAGTCAATTCATAGGAAAACCCCTGTTGTCGAGCTACAACTTCCAAAACCCTAAGTCCTTCGGCGACAACCTCTGGGCCTACTCCATCCCCACCAATAACTCCAAATCGAAAGTTGCGTGGATTGTCTTTATTCATCTTTAGCTCCCCCCAATCGTTCACCTGCATAGGCCACAAGCCCACCGGCATCCATAATCTTCTGCATAAAAGCGGGAAATGGAGCTGCTTGGAACGTTATTCCCGTCGTGAGATTGGTTACTTTTCCGGTCAGCGGGTCTATACTGATTTGCTGACCTTTTTCAAAGTCTTTAGCCACGTCCGAAATTTCAAAAATAGGTAGTCCAATATTTATACAATTTCTATAGAAGATCCGAGCAAATGTTGGGGCAACTACGGCCGCCACTCCGGCAGCTTTTAAGGTCAGAGGCGCCACTTCTCGAGATGAACCACAACCAAAGTTATTGTCAGCTACGATCACATCTCCGGGTCTAAATGTTTTGACAAAGTTTGGATCTAAGTCCTCTAACACATACTTCGCTAATTCTGCAGGATCAGATATATTACAATAACGGCCTGCTATGATCAGATCGGTATCAATATCCCGACCTAACTTCCAGACTTCTCCTTCAATCATCGTCGTTTCCCCTCCGTTCTTAGCGATTATTCTAGTTGACCAGGGTCTGCTAATCTGCCACTTAAGGCTGAGGCTGCTGCTACAGCTGGGCTAGCTAGGTATATCTCACTAGTGACATGACCCATACGGCCGACAAAGTTGCGATTGGTGGTGGATACACAACGCTCCCAATCAGCTAAAATACCCATATGTCCTCCTACACAAGGACCACAGGTTGGGGTAGAAACAACGCATTCTGCTTGAATAAAGGTCTCCAATAGTCCTTCCTTCATCGCATCAAGGTAGACTTTTTGGGTACCTGGGATGATGATGCAGCGTACTCGCGGATGGATTTTTTTCCCTTTTAGAAGTCCGGCGGCGATACGCAGGTCTTCAATCCGTCCGTTGGTACAGGAGCCGATCACCGCTTGATCGATAGATACTTCACCCACTTGAGAGATAGGTTTTGTGTTCGAAGGTAAATGTGGGAAGGCAACTTGGGGCTCGATATCGGCCATATCAAAAACGATGGTTTGAGCAAAGTTAGCATCTGGATCACTTGTATAAACCGTATAAGGTTGATTGGTGGCTGCTTTGACATAGGCCTCAGTTTTAGCATCTACCGCAAAAATACCATTTTTTGCGCCTGCTTCAATCACCATATTAGCCATTGTCAATCGTTCTGCTACGCTGAGTTCCTCTATGGCCTCTCCGCAGAATTCTAAAGCACTATAGATAGCCCCATCCACACCTAAACGTCCAATCATGTAGAGAATCATATCTTTACCAGAAACCCAAGGTCTTTTCTTCCCTTTAAATTCAATCTTGATCGTGGGTGGAACCTTTAGCCAAACTTCTCCTAAGGCCCACGCCACAGCGATATCAGTTGATCCTACTCCGGTAGCGACCATACCTAACGCTCCATAGGTACAAGTATGAGAATCTCCACCAATGACCAGTTGGCCCGGGCGTACCAAGCCTTGTTCTGGAAGTAGGACGTGTTCAATACCCATTCGGCCTACTTCGTAGTACAAGGTGTTATGTGCTAGAGCAAACTCTCGGACCTTTTTGGCAACTCTGGCGGATTGAATATCTTTATTGGGGGTAAAGTGATCCGGGATGATGACAAGTTTTTGAGGATCAAAGACGTTCTTAGCCCCTTTAATTTTGCCAAACTCTTCGATAGCTACGATAGCTGATAGTTCATTGGCCAAGACTAAGTCCACTTTAGCGTTAATGATCTGACCGGGACGTACTTCGCTTAACCCAGCGTGAGCGGCTAGAATTTTTTCTGTCATAGTCATAGACATAGTGAGCTTCACCACCTCTTGATTTCACATTTCTTTTATCCGCATTAAGACTTCCACTTCGATAAGTGAGTTTTCATTTCAAAGGTCTGCTTCACCAAGTATTCGGTTTAGTTATTGTGTTCTCGAAGGTCCACTACTCGCTTAGCTTTACCTTCACTACGCAGCAAAGTCTTGGGAGCAACAACTTTAATCCGGGCATTGAGGCCTAGTACTTGCTGTAATTCAGCACCTATGTGTTCTTGTACCTTTTTCATGGCCTCATCCCCTTGGGCATGTAATTCATGGGTACATTCCACGAGGACTTCCAGGTCATCCATATAGCTTGCTCCGCGGTCCACAACGATGACATATTGGGGTTCCAGTCCCTTAATCGTTAAAATCACACTTTCAATCTGAGAAGGGAAAACGTTGACGCCTCGAATTATTAACATATCGTCAGTACGTCCAGTGATACGCTTCATACGAGCTGTAGTGCGCCCGCAGGCACAGCTTGACCTATCGATAATGGTTCGATCTCTTGTTCTATAGCGCAGGACTGGGAAAGCTTCTTTCGTAAGGGAGGTCAGGACCATTTCACCTAAGCTCCCAAGTGGTAGAGACTCTCCTGTATCTGGATCGACGGTCTCTACTATGAAATGATCTTCGGAAATGTGCAATCCATCGTGATAGGGGCATTCAAACGATACTCCTGGGCCCATCATTTCGGTAAGCCCGTAGATATCGAAGGCCTCAATGTTGAGTTTTTCTTCGATTTCACGTTTCATTTCCATCGTCCAAGGTTCAGCCCCAAAAAAGCCTACTTTAAGTTTAAGATCCCGCGGTGGATCGACACCCATTTCCTTGGCTTGTTCAGCCAGTACTAAGGCATAGGATGGGGTAGCCATCAGGACTGTTGCCCCAAAATCTTGCCAAAGCATTACTTGGCGTTTAGTAAGCCCTCCAGATACTGGAATGACTACTGCTCCAACACGTTCCGCTCCATAGTGAGCTCCCATGCCACCAGTGAAGAGTCCATAACCATAAGAGTTGTGCACAATATCGGCATTGGTAACTCCACCAGAAGTGTACACTCGAGCCATCAATTCAGACCAACTATTGATGTCGTTGGCTGTATAGCCCACCACGATCGGTTTACCGGTGGTGCCACTTGAAGCGTGCATGCGAACGATCTTAGCGATTGGTTCGGCGAACATTTTAAAAGGATAATTATCGCGAAGGTCATTTTTGGTGGTAAAGGGTAATTTAGTAATATCTTTAAGACTTTTGATATCTTCGGGTTTAACTCCTAAAGCGTCCATTTTCTCTTGATAGGCCGGTACTTTAGTGTAACAACGCTGGACTGTTGCTTGGAGTCTTTGCAGTTGTAACTCTTCCAGTTTCGGGCGCGGCATAGTCTCATGTTCGTGGTCCCAGATTAAGCATTGTTTAGCGTCAGGCGCAGGTTTTTCCACCGTCTGAACCCTCCTTAACTACTCTTAGTGTCTCAGTCTTCACTTGATGTGAGAAACTAGTCTTTCGCTATGGCTGCTTGAGCCCTTGCTTGGGCCATTTCTTTGCCTGCTTTAAAGGCCTGTAGGTTGATATCGACAAGTTTTGGCGGAATACGTTTCCGAATAACTCTTTCCCAAGCTTGCTGGGAAAGATCCAAGTGAGCGGAAAGAGCCCCCAGAATGATTAGACTGCTGACTTTAGGATTGCCTAGGGCTTTAGCTTGGGATGTAGCCAGAATTTCTTGGATTTGAAAGCCTTTACTTTGAACAAATTCCATGATTCCGGTGGGATAAGGTTGATATTCACCCATCTGACCAGGCATGACTTCAATGTCATTGATCAGCATCAGACCCCCTGGTTTGAGATAATGTCCGTAACGTACTGCTTCAAGCCTTTCAAAGGCTACTAAGATATCCCCAGTACCAGTGCGGACGGTGGGTGAGTAAACTTGGTCACCGAAGCGTAGATGACTGACCACGCTCCCTCCTCGTTGGGCTACCCCATGTACTTCTGTTTGTTTAACTTGGGCATATTCCTCGGCAGCAACTAAAGCGAGAACTTCACTGGCCAGAAGTACGCCTTGCCCTCCGACGCCACAGAGGAGTACGTTCGTTACCTTTGACATTTTTATTCCCCCTTTAAGTGAATGGCGTCAAATTTACAGGCTTGGGCACATAATGAACAGCCTGTGCAGGATACATCATCAATGAGTGCTTGTTCTCCAGGTAATACTGCTGGGCAACCGATACGTTGACAAGCCCCGCACTGATTACATTTATCGAAGTCGATGACATAGGGTGTTTTGGGTCTTTGCTTTTCGCCACGAGCGAAGATACAAGGTCTGTTCGTGATGACAACAGAGGGTCCCTCATGGTCGAGAGCCTCTTTAATGGCTTGGTTCATTGCTTTTTGATCAAAGGGATCGGCCACTTGAACATGTTGAACGCCAAGGGCTTTAACGAGGTTTACTAAGTCTAATTTGGGGACTGCTTTCCCTTGAAGGGTGAGTCCTGTCGCAGGATGTTCTTGGTGACCCGTCATACCAGTGGTACTGTTATCCAGAATGACGATGGTGGTGTTGCCGCCGTTGTAAACAACGTCAATTAGGGACGGCATTCCGCCATGAATAAAGGTCGCATCTCCAATGACTGCTGCAACTTTGTTCATTCCTCCAAGTTCAAAGCCAAAGGCGTTACCAATTGAGGTTCCCATGGCAAAGGAGGTATGCATTGCCCCTAAGGGTGGTAGGGCGCCTAGTGTGTAACAGCCAATATCTCCGGTGACTAAGGCTCCCGATTTTTTGAGGGCGAGGTAGGCTCCTCGATGTGGACAGCCTGCACAAAGTTGTGGGGGGCGGCTGATGATGTTAAATTCATTGGAAAAGTCCTTGACAGGTTGTTCGTTGAATAAGCATTTACCTAAAACGTCTGGGCTGAATTCGCCGGTGCGGGGGAAGATATCTTTGCCGCTGATATTGGTGACTCCCCAAGCTCGGATTTGGTCTTCGATGAAAGAATCCAGTTCTTCAATAATGTAGACTTTATCGTATTGGGCACAGAAATTGAGGATCATTTGCTTTGGTAAGGGATAGGTGATCGCTAGTTTAAGTACGCTAGCCTCTGGAAGTAGTTCTTTAGTATAAGTGTAGGAGGCCCCACTAGTGATAACCCCTATTTTACTGTTCCCTTCCTCGATACGAGTGTAGGAATAAGTCTCAACAAACGCGCTAATTGCTTCGAATTTAGCATCCAGTTTGGCTTTAAGCGCTTTAGCAAAAATGGGCACTACCCAGTTAGGTACGTCTTTAACAAAGCCTTTAGTTTCCCCTACTTCACTACGTTCGCCCAGAGTTACCATCCCTTTACTGTGTGAAACCCTCATGGATGTCCTGAAAAGCACGGGGGTCGAGAATTTCTCGCTCAGTTCGTAAGCGAGTTTTAGATAATCTTTGGCTTCTTGAGGATCACTTGGTTCGATCATAGGTATTTGTGCTAATCTAGCAAAATAGCGATTGTCTTGTTCATTTTGGGACGAATACATCCCTGGGTCATCGGCTGAGATGACTACAAATCCACCAATTGTTCCAGAAAACGGGAATACCATGAAAGAATCTGCTGCAACGTTAAGTCCGACGTATTTCATCGAGCATAAAGCGCGTTTTCCAGACATGGCCACTCCACGTTTGCCAGACATGGCCACTCCCATAGCTTCATCAAAGGCTACTTTTTCGTTCGCTCCCCACTGAGCTTTGATTTCAGGATATTGGGATATAACTTCAAGTATTTCTGTGCTGGGGGTACCAGGATAACCCGATGCGAAATAGACTCCTGCCTCATAAGCTCCTCGGGCGATGGCATTGTTGCCTGCCATAAGCATCCGTTGGCCGGCATCTTGCGTCATTTTTCTTTAACCTCCTCATTGGCTTAAATCTAGCCAAATTATCCCTTTTAGATAATTCTAATATATCAAAATATTCAATCTTTTTACATAGTCGAGCCATGAACTGTACTTAATTTAGGTTCTACGGTTAATAACCCACTGTTAACGAAAACTGAATTACCCGTGAACGGTTGTTTTGGAGGGTGATCAGTATACAAGGTGGTGTATCTTCAATAATCAACCTACTAGTCTCTTTACAGCTTTCTATTTTGTGGGTTAAAATACTATAAGAACTTGTTTTTAAAATGTTCGGAAAAATTATGCTACATTTCCACTAAAAGGGGGGGACAAGAAAAGGCATGAAAACATTAATGACAGGTAATGATGCAATTGCTCGGGGTGTCTACGAATATGGTATCAGCGTTGCTGCAGCCTATCCTGGCACACCAAGCACAGAAATCCTCGAAAATATTGTTAAATACCCAGAAGTTTATTGTCAGTGGTCGCCTAATGAAAAGGTAGCCATGGAAGTAGGCATTGGCGCAGCTATTGCAGGTGCTCGTGCCATTGTTACCATGAAAATGGTAGGTGTCAATGTAGCTGCCGATCCACTTTTCACTGTAGCTTATACCGGCACGCGAGCTGGCTTAGTCTTAATATCAGCCGATGATCCAGGAATGCACTCTTCACAAAATGAACAGGACAATAGGCTATACGCGGCTTTTGCCAAGATACCTCTGTTAGAACCCTCGAACTCCCAAGAGGCTAAAGACATGGTTGGCTTGGCTATGGAAATTTCTGAAGCCTTTGATACCCCAGTCATGTTACGAATCACAACTCGGATAGCACATTCCCAAAGTTTAGTAGAACTTAAGGAGCCGATGGAACGAGTTGTCAAACCTTATGAGAAGGACCCGCGCAAGTACGTTATGCTACCTGGACACGGGCGGGCTCGCCGCTTAATCGTTGAAGAGCGAATGCAGAAACTAGCCACCTATTCGGAAACTGTGGCAGTCAACTATATGGAGATGAAGGATCCGACCGTCGGTGTCATCACCTCTGGCATCTCCTATCAATATGTCAAAGAGGCCCTGCCTCAGGCTTCCATCCTCAAATTAGGTCTAACCAATCCTTTGCCTTCAGGCTTAATTAAAGAATTCGCAGCCAAAGTCAACAAGCTCTATGTCATTGAAGAATTAGAGCCCTATCTGGAAAAAGAAATTCGTCTTTTAGGCATCGATGTCATTGGCAAGGAACTTTTCCCGCCTTATGGAGAACTCACCGTTCGAATGATTTCGGAAAAGGTTACGGGCCAAAATGGAATACCCCTCGCCAAACCCTTTGACTCCCCATTTAGACCCCCGGTCATGTGCCCAGGCTGCCCACATCGCGGAATGTTCTACACCTTTAAGCAACTCAAACTTGTTGTTTCTGGCGATATTGGCTGTTATACCCTGGGAACCATGGCTCCCCTCGAGGCCATGGATACTTGTATCTGCATGGGTGCCTCGATATCTGGAGCTTTAGGAATGGAGAAAGCTCATCCAGAAATGGCGGAAAAGATGGTTGCTGTCATCGGAGATTCCACCTTCCTCCATTCAGGTGTTACTGGTCTGATGGATGTGGTTTATAATGGGGGACACACGACCACCGTAATTCTGGATAATTCCATTACAGCCATGACAGGCCACCAAGAAAACCCGTCTACAGGCAAGACTCTCATGGGGCAACCAGCTCCTCAAGTCGACTTTGTTGCCTTGTGCAAGGCTTTGGGCGTAAAACGGGTTACCGAAGTTGATCCCTTTGACCTAGCAAACGTTAAAGAAGTTATCAAGACCGAAATAGCAGCCCCTGAACCCTCGGTGATTATTGCCAGACGGCCTTGTGCACTGATTATCAAAAATACGGAAAAACCTCTTCAAGTCCAAGACTGCACAGGCTGCAAAATGTGCTTGAAACTTGGTTGCCCAGCGCTCTCCTTTGACGAAGAAAACAAGACAGCCCTAGTAGACCAAGCCCTATGCACAGGGTGTGGCCTATGTATAAACGTCTGTAAATTTGATGCCTTGAGAAAGGCTGGTGATGCTTAATGTCTAAGATAATTAATGTTTTACTCGTCGGAGTAGGAGGACAAGGGACTATTCTAGCCTCCAAAATTTTAACCCATGTCGCACTAGCCGAAGGTTACCAGGTTAAAATGTCTGAGATCCACGGTATGGCCCAACGAGGTGGATCAGTAGTTACTCAAGTTCGCATGGGGGAAGACGTTTACTCTCCGGTTATTGAACCAGGAGAAGCCGACTTTTTGATCGCCTTTGAACAATTGGAAGCCTATCGTTGGTCTCACTACTTGAAAAAAGATGGGGTCTTAATTGTTAACACTCAAAAGATAGTACCTTTACCTGTACTCATCGGATCTGCAACTTATCCAGAGACTATCCTTGTCGATCTCAAAGGTCGAGTTGAGCGTTTTGTCGAATTGGACGGACTAAAACTAGCTTCCGACGCTGGCAATGCCAAAGCCACAAATGTTGTGTTAATGGGTGTCCTCTCTCAGTATATGGATTTCCCAGAGGATGCCTGGCAAAGTGCCCTTGTAGAAAAAATCCCAGCCAAGCTGCTGGAATTGAATAAAAGAGCCTTTGCTTCTGGGGTTGCCCTAGTAAAGTAATTCGTAACTTATTTGACATCTCAATTTCCGACATACTATTTTAAAGTTATACTAAATAAGGTCGTTGCGTACTTTTGCGCGACGACCTTTTGCTTGGAATATGGTATTGTTCTAGTAATAGCCAGGGTATATAATAATAATATTAAATAACTGATTATTCTGAATTAGGGAGGCTGGCAAGTGATTTATCCATCACTCGATTTTCCACCCTTTAATACTTTATCTGACGAGGTTATAGCGGATTTAATGCCAAAGCTCATTCTCAAAACCTATGCTAAAGATACCTTCATCTTTACTAAAGGCCAACCATCGATCGGCTTTTTGCTAATTATTATAGCCGGTACCGCAGGAATAATTG
Source organism: Peptococcaceae bacterium BRH_c23 (assembly GCA_000961805.1). The sequence continues at coordinate 18,442 of LADV01000258.1, forward strand.
CAGAAGGTGATAACCCTAGCTCCAATGTGCTATCCTTACGCTACGCAGGAGATCTTTTTGGAGAATCTATATTGACTGGTAAAACTTACCCTGCATCTGTAAAGGCTGTAGAAGAATTGACGTGCTATTTATTGAAAAAGGAGATCTTCGAGGATTTACTTCAAACCCAGAACAACTTTGCTGGTTTTTTCAGTAATATTTTAACTCAACGTCTTCGAGATATGTACGACCAAATGGTCCAAGAGCAACCGTTTGACTCTTACGGACATAGCTCTGAACCCTTTAAACATCGACTTAAAGATATTATGTCAACACCAGTTATGACTTGTTCCCCTTCAACACCGATCAGTCAAGTTGCTAGAATTTTTTCGCAGCAACATATTAGCACTATCGTAATTATAGGGACAACCGGGAAACTTTTGGGCTTAGTCAGTGAAAGAGATTTAATTAATAAAGTCCTAGCTTTAGATTGTAATCCTGCCATTGTATTTGCCTCAGACATTATGGATAAGACTCCCCCCACCTTACCACCCGATGCATTTTTTTATGAGGCGTTATTAACGATGATTAAGCGCCATGACAAGTATATCTTAATAGCCGAAAATGGATTTCCTCTTGGGGTTATCACAATGGGAGACCTTACGCGGTTGCGAAAAACCAGTACTCTGAGCATTGTCAGCAGAATTGAATCAGCTAAAACCACTACCGAACTTAGTCATGCTGCTAAACTTATCCAGAAGGTTACTGTTAATATGGTGTCGGATAAGGCTTCTGCTAATGAGATCTGCGAGGTTGTTTCAGAACTCAATGACCTTATTACCCGTCGCCTCTTAGTTTTAGCCGAAGAAGCGCTAGAAAAATGCGGTTTAGGCTTACCCCCACTTGATTACTGCTGGTTAACCTTGGGAAGCGGTGGGCGCAAAGAACAGACTCTCTCTTCTGATCAAGACAACGCCCTTATCTATGCCGAACCACCACTAGATCAAGAACAAGCAATCAAAGAGTATTTCCTCACTTTAGCGAATTTTGTCGTTAATGGACTTGAAGAAGCTGGCTTTCCCAAGTGCCAACATAACATCATGGCCAGTAACCCAGATTGGTGTCAATCTCTACAGGCTTGGAAAACTTCTGGTGACAGTTGGATTTTCACACCTACGGAGGATTCCTTTCGGAAATTTACAATTTTCTTGGATTTCCGAGCGGTTTATGGACAGGAAAAACTGGCCCAAGAATTACGGGATTTCGCCCATCGTCTTTTCCGCTTAGCCCCCTCGATTCTTCACCATATGGCTAAAGATGATCTTCAAACCAGAGTACCATTAGGGCTCTTCAAGCAAATTATTTTAGACAAAAAGCAAGGACATAAGGATGAGGTCGATATCAAGGGTTCCGCCTGTGTTCATATTGTTGACTGCATACGTATTTTTGCAATGCGTGAAGGCATTCTTGATACCTCAACTCTGGCTAGATTAAATAAACTCGTCTCACTCGAGGCAATATCTGCCGATGATGCTGAGTATTATGAAGCTGCTTACCTTTCTCTAATGATGTTTCGGATCCGGGGAAACTTGCAGAAGTTGAGTCAAGGACTTGTTCCAGATAACTACCTTAAACCAAGTGACCTAAGCAAAAGACAACGCACAGTACTACGCGAGAGTCTTATCGCGATAGACCGCTTGCAGACATTTACCGGTTCTAGCTTTAGGGTGGAAGGCTATCTGTAATATCGATGCTCGAAGCACGATGCACGAAACACTTATCACCTTCGAGCTTCAAACTACAGCTTCTGAAGTAGCCCGAATTGCTGATTTTGATTTTTAGCTTCTGACATCCGACTACTGGATTCTGACCTCTAGCCTCTAATCTCTGGCATCTGTCTTCTGGTCTCTGTTTTCAGGCATCTGGTATCTAATTTAGGAGGAAATGTATCTTGTTTACAATTTTGCTTAAACTAGTTAAAAAGAGCCCCATGGACCCCTATCTACTCAGCTCACCGGGATTAAACAGCTTGCATGATAAGGTTACCATCTTAAGACACCAAACTTGGCCGGAATATCGCTTAGATAGTAGTCGGTTCGTAGTTTTCGATACCGAAACAACCGGTTTTTGTTATAATAAAAAGGACGAGATCATCTCCGTAGGTGCCGTAGCCATTGAAAACGGCCTAATCACCGAATCTTGTTTCTCAGAATTTGTTAACCCCAATCGCTCTATTCCGACAATTGCTACAGAGATTACTGGAATTACCGATGAAATGGTTGCTGATAGCTCAGATGTCTTAACTGTATTAGACAAATTTTTAGAATTCAAAGGGCTTTCCCCCTTAATCGCTCATACTGCGTCTTTTGATTTAAACTTTATTAATATAAAACTTCGTAGATATTGTGGTCATAGGCTTAATACACCCACTATCGACACTCTTCTACTGGCAAAATTACTTTTTCCTAGCGAGGAAAACCTTCGTTCTCTGGATTCTTTAGCTAAATATTACAATATTGACCCTATAGGAAGGCACACTGCCCTTGGGGATGCCCTTATTACCGCCCAAATTTACACAAAAATGCTGGACAGTTTATACAAGTTGGGAATAGAGACTACTTATCAGCTGGCCAATCATCTAATGTTTAAACATTTAATCTAAGAAAATAGTAAATAGTTTAAGAACCACGATAATTAAGAGCCTTCAACTTTGAAGGCTCTTTTAATTGATCAAAATTCTTAATTTTATCCACGTTCAAGGCACCCACTTAGATTAGTGGGTGTTGCTTATTCACTCTAATCATAATCAGACAACATACTTACCCTCTGCAATGACTGCAGCGGCAATCTCTTGTCTTAAGGCAATAACATTCCGCGGAGTATAAACCACTAATTTCTTAAGGTCTAAAACTAACGCCTCAAGAGTTTCAGCATCTGCTAGAGCGGATAAGCTTTCCTTAGCAATAAGCTCTAACTTGCCGATTTGAGAATATATGAAAGCATCAGTCAGATCGTTTTTAAGCTTAACTCCAGCTTCACCATGCTTAGCTAGGGCTTTCTGTGCTCTTAACCAAACACTTTCCATAGCAAAGGCTCCCATCGCCAAGTCAGCCAGTCGGCCTAAAATCTCTTGCTGCTTGAGCAGGGTATCTCCATACTTATCGAGTCCCGCTCCAAAAATGTAAAGAAAGATATCTTTAGCCGCCTGGACCAGATCTCTTGTTCCCTCTCGAGTTATTATACCAGAGTTGAGTTGTTCCTTTAGCTTCTCTAAGGCTTGTTTAAGATCTAAATCCCCTTTAGCTACCCGACGCAAGATTGTCGTCGGGATCAAAATACGATTAATTTCATTCGTTCCTTCAAAAATCCGATAAATGCGGGCATCTCTATACAGTCTTTCAATCGGATATTCCGAGATATAGCCATACCCGCCGTGAATTTGCACGCCTTCATCAACAACGTAGGCTAAGGCTTCTGTGGCAAACACTTTGTTCATGGAGCATTCTAAGGCATATTCTTCAATCCCTTTGGCAGCTAATTGCCCTCCATCTGCACCAGAAATGTCCATACTATGTAAAATGTTTTCCAATAAACCTCCAGTCCGATAAACCATGCTTTCTATCGCATAAGTCCTGATCGCCATTTCGGCTAATTTCTCTTTAATCAGTCCGAAGTTGGCGATCGGGGTTTTAAACTGTTGGCGTTCGTTAGCATAAGTTGTTGACAGTTCCAAAGCGAACTTAGCATGGCCCACGGAGTTTGCCGCCAGCTTTTGACGACCCATATTTAAAACATTAAAGGCCACGACATGCCCTCGTCCAATTTCGAACAAGAGGTTTCCCACTGGCACTTTGACATCTTCAAAGACTACAGCCCGGGTAGAGGAGCCTTTGATCCCCATTTTCTTTTCTTCAGCGCCAGTAGACAGCCCGTCTGAGTTGCCATCAACGATAAAAGCGGTAAATTTTTCTCCGTCGATTTTGGCATAGACAATAAAGACATCCGCCATTCCAGCAGTGGTGATAAACTGTTTGCTGCCGTTCAAGATATAAAATTGGCCATCAGCACTGAGTACGGCTTTCGTTTTAGCTGCTAAGGCATCTGAGCCAGCTCCTGGTTCTGTCAATGCATAAGCACCGATTTTTTCACCGCTAGCAAGGCCCGGCAAATATTTTTTCTTTTGCTCAGCATTACCAAAAAAGACGATCGGTAGACTGCCTATCCCAGTTTGGCCACCTTGGGTCATGGCAAACGAACCCGAGCGACCAAATCCTTCAGCAATCAGAGTTGAACTGATTTTGTCTAGGTCCATACCTTCATATTCCTCTGGGATATCTGCGCTCAAAAGACCTAGTTCCCCAGCAGCTTCCAAAAGTTCACGAATTAGACCTTCCTTTTTTGCCTCTAGATCATCCATGCTAGCTAAAACTCTGTCTGTGACAAAGTCGTTGACCATTTTGGCTATCATTCTGTGTTCTTCGGTAAAATCTTCAGGGGTAAAAATATCTTGAGGATCCGTAGGGCTAAGTAAAAAACTTCCCCCTTTAGGTAAATTCATGATTTTCACCTCGCTTGTGTTCATTAAACGCCGAAATGTACTGCATACAACTGAAAGTTATACTTTCTGCCTAGTAAAAAGACGGGAAATCTCAAAAAACAGAGACGTCCCCGTCTTCGATGCGCGATGCACGAACTTTGTCACTCTATACTCGTAGTTAGAATTCAAAGGTGCGATATTTAACATTTGACGTTCATGCTTGATGTAAAACTGCCCACCTAAATCTCTCGCTCTGATCTCTGGCTTCTGACCACTGACCTCTGGAATCATTTATCCGTATAATTAGGTTTGCGTTTTTCTACAAATGCAGACATGCCCTCTTTACGGTCATCACTGGCAAAGGTCAAAATGAAATTTTGAATTTCTAAGGTTAAGGCTGAAGTAAGATCGAGGTTCATCCCAATGTTAATCGAGGACTTCGCCATTTTCATAGCAACCGCAGGCTTTGAAGCAAGTTTTTTAGCAAGTTTTACTGCTTCTTCCATAAGAGAACTCAAGGGAACAACCTTATTGACTAAACCAATATTTAGAGCAGTATTAGCATCTATGATTTCCCCAAGGAAAATCAGTTCTTTTGCTTTGGCGGTACCTATCAAGCGAGGTAAGCGCTGGGTACCTCCTGCTCCGGGAATGATACCAAGATTAATCTCGGGTTGACCAAACTTCGCAGTATCTGAAGCAATCCGAAAATCACAAGCAAGGGTTAGTTCTGTACCGCCGCCTAGACATAAACCGTTGATAGCAGCAATAACTGGTTTTCCAAGACTCTCAATTTTCGTTAAGGCAACAAAGGGATTTTGGCAGAAGGTATGACCTTCCACAGGAGTTAAATTGACCATTTCTGTAATGTCTGCACCCGCTGCCAGAGCTTTTTCTCCGGCACCAGTAATAATAACCGCTTTGACAGAAGGATCAGCTTGGATGTCGTCTATGGCCTGAATCAACTCCTGAAACACTTGGCTACCCAAGGGATTCATGGGAGGCCTATTTAAGGTTATGGTCGCTATTCCATCTTCCTTCGTGAGAATAATTACTTCATATGCCACGGGCATACCCCTTTCTTCAAGAAGCTTGTCTATTGGCAAGCTTCTTTTTAAGGCTAAGTCCGGATACTTCTCGACTTTGTTCGAAAACCAGCTGAGAGTTCCTTTATCGAACTAAAACTTGGCACTTGTGATTAATACTTATAGAAACCTTCACCGCTTTTTTTCCCGAGCTTACCTGCCCGAACCATTTGCTTGATAATTTGAGGTGCGCCATATTGGCTATCCCTAAACTCATCGGCAAAATATTCCATGACAGCATGGTTGATATCAACACCGGTAAAATCCATTAATTCAAAAGGACCCATAGGATAGTTAAGTCCTAATTTAATCGCTGTATCAATATCCTCAACTGAAGCTACTCCTTCTTGTAAGAGACGGGCTGCCTCCACATTCTGCGGAATCATGATCCTGTTTACTATGAATCCCGGCGAATCCTTTTTAACTTCTACCGTTGTTTTGCCAAAGGCCCTTGCTAATTCTGTAGCCGTAGCAATCGTTTCATCAGAACTCTTAATGCCACGAATAATTTCACAGAGCCGCATAATTTGGGCTGGGTTGAAAAAGTGCATGCCGCAAACTTTATCCGGACGGCTTGTTGTGGCGGCTATTTCCGTGATAGACATCGAAGAAGTGTTGGTTGATAAAATAACTTCAGGACGACAGATCCGATCAAGGGCCTGGAAAACTTCTCTCTTAAGATCCATTTTTTCAAGAACAACCTCAATCACAAAGTCGGCAGAAGCCAGATCTTCGAGCTCTGTAGTAGCTTTTATTCTAGCCAAGGTTGCCTGGCGTGCATCTTCCGTCATTTTGCCTTTTTCCACTGAACGAGACATAAGCCTATCCATGTTTTTTATGGACCGATCGATAAAAGCCATGTCAATGTCCCTGAGGATAACATCATAGCCCGACATAGCCGCTAAATGTGCTATACCTGTACCCATTGTTCCAGCGCCTACTACACCAATTGTTTTGATGTTCATTAATAATTCCTCCTCAAAAATTAGATTATTGAGATCTTTAACATCCCCTTAAGAGACCTTGATAACTAAGGCTGCACCAGTGTCGCCGGCGGCGCATCCTGTGAATAGACCATAGCCACCGCCTAGAATAACCAGTTCTTCAATCATTTCCATTATTGTCCGCCCGGCAGTAGGTGCCTGGGGATGCCCATAAACAAGTGAACAGCCGTAATTATTCATCGTCATAACATCAAGACCCATTTCGTTAGCCATGTACAAATCATTGGCCGTAAATGGATTATGCGATTTGATTGCTTTTATGTCCTTGATATCGATACCAGCATTTTTCAAAGCCATTCTTGAGGCAGGCACTACCGCCATCGCCATATGATCCTGTTCGGCACGAGCATAGCCATAGGACATGATTTGGATTTCGATGTTCTTATCGGTACTTAGTTTTAGAGCTTTCTCTCTGGTGGTTACAATAAGTCCACAATTACCATCAGCCGGATGGGTTTGGGCGCCAAATGAGTGTACCCCGCCTGGAATAACCGGTTTCATTGGCGTCAAGCTCTCAAGAGTTGTGGGAGTAATACCTTCATCTGCTTCAACTATTCCCATTTTCTTTTTACTTATTTGATATTCCGCTGGAATCATATAACGTTTTTGGAACGCCCGATCATTAGCCAATGCATCCTGATATTGCTCGTAACGCCTAGCCGTAACTCGATCAACATCTTCCTTGGTAATTCCACCAGCCTTTTTGACCACATTCTCGGCAGTCTGAATCATGGCAACCCCTTTAAAAGGACCTCCGTTAAAATTATCCATAACCCAGCTTTCCGAAATCATTTCGCCACCAGGGCCTTTTGGATTAGGCCAGACTGTTAGAGGACCATTGGAACAACGGTCTGTAAGCAAGCAAAATGAAGTTTCGTAAAGACCTGTCTCAATACCTGTAGCGGCTTGGTTAAGAACAGTCGTGGAAGTAGAGCAGGCCTGAGTAATATGCATGCCAGAAATATCAGGTGTTCCCATTAGAGTGGCCGCCCAAGGGGCATCATAAAAAGTATGAATTTGTCCAATGGTTTTCCCAAAAACAAGGTACTCAAATATCTTCGGATCAATTTCTTTCGTAGCCAGCCATTTTTTGGCTGTTGACCCTGCTAGTTCAACAGCATGTTCATTTTGCAGACTCCCCTGCCAACGAGCAAAGGGTGTACTGTAGTAACCACCATACGGAATATACGCTTTTGAATACATTCGATTCCCCTCCATCATCCATTCATTATTTCTAATGGGTTATTATTATTAATCCTTTGTCATTTCAATTAGCTTTGTCTTCCTTTAGAATTCCTCTCTGTATCTATCCCCTCCTCTTTGTATTTAATTAAGATTGTGGGTTTCAAGAATATACCTTCTACTCATCAGTTTAGATGTAGAAATAGAAAAATATTCCAAATGTAAGAGCGGTTAACCCTATGTTCCAATCTTCCGAATATTCGTTTTAATAATAAGTTTATTATATACTATTATCGACTATAGTACAATTAGAAAATAGAAGTCAGAAGATCCCGTTTTTGCTTGGGAGCTTCCTTCAACGCTCAATCTTAAGTTCCGGATAGCCTTGGCATAAAATCTGCTCCAACTTACTTGACATCAGTTTAGTGATCGAGATCTCGAAAATCTATAACACGTTTAGCTTTACCTTCACTACGTTCCAAGGTCTTAGGAGCAACAACTTTGATACGGGCACTGAGGCCTAGTATTTGGTGTAATTCGGAACCGGTCTCTTCTTGCACCTTTTCCATAGCCTCAGCGCCTTGCGCGAATAATTCTTTTGTACATTCCACTTGGACTTCCAGATCATCCATATAGGTGGATCCGCGGTCCACAACAATAACATATTGGGGTTCAAGTCCCTTAATGGTTAAGATCACATTCTCGATCTGAGAAGGAAAAACGTTGACTCCTCTAATAATTAACATATCGTCTGTTCGTCCGGAGATACGTTTCATGCGAGCTGTGGTTCGTCCGCAGGCACAGATATCCGTATCAATGATGGTACGATCTCTGGTTCTAAAGCGCAAGATTGGGAAGCCTTCTTTAGTGAGAGAGGTAATCACCATTTCCCCTTGACTACCCTGTGGGCAAGATTCTCCAGTATCAGGATCAACGGTTTCTACTAAGAAGTGGTCTTCACAGATATGTAAGCCGTTATGATAAGGACATTCTGATGATACTCCGGGACCAATCATTTCAGTGAGTCCGTAACAGTCATAGGCTTCTAAGTTGAGTTTTTCTTCGATTTTACGTTTCATTTCTATAGTCCAAGGTTCAGCTCCGAAAAATCCTACTCTGAGCTTAAGATCCCGAACAGGATCAACACCGAGCTCTTTGGCTTGTTCAGCAAGTACTAAGGCATAGGATGGAGTACAAGTGACAACTGTTGCTCCAAGATCTTGCCAGAGCATAACTTGACGTTTACTGAGTCCACCAGATACCGGAACAACAGCTGCACCTACACGCTCAGCTCCATAGTGAAAACCTAGTCCGCCAGTAAAGAGGCCATAGCCATAATTATTGTGAACAATATCAGCATCTGTTACCCCCGCTGAAGTATATACGCGCGCCATTAGTTCAGCCCAAGTGTCTAAGTCTTTGGCTGTATAACCAACGACAACCGGTTTGCCAGTTGTGCCGCTCGAAGCATGCATGCGGACGATTCTGTCCATGGGTTCTGCAAACATTTCAAAGGGATAATTGTCGCGAAGGTCATATTTTGTAGTAAAGGGTAGTTTATTTACGTCTTTTAAACTTTTAATATCTTGGGGTTTGACACCTAGTTCGTCCATTTTCTCCTTATAGAATGGAATTCTACTGTAACATCGTTCGACTGTTTTTTTGAGCCTTTCGAGTTGTAACTTTTCAAGTTTGGATCGCGGCATGGTTTCATGTTCTCGATCCCAAATTAAACATTGTTTAGCACCAAGTTCAGGTCTTCTCACCCTCATTAAGGGACCCTCCTTATTTAGCATTATCACTTACCTAGGTTCACTAATTGGTTCCAAAATTTTGTGACCTCTCAATTATCTTAGTCATAATATATCAAATATTCACGCAATTATATTGTTTGAGCAAATCAACTGTTCATTTTAAAGGTTTTACGATGGAAAACTGCCGTTGAATGGGTTTTAACCCAAGTGGCAGTGGACGTAATTTGACTGTGAACGGTTTTCTGGACCCTAAAGCGACTACCTGAGCACTTGGCAGGACTTTACAACTCAGTATTATTTGATAAAATTAATATACCATTCTAAATTTTCTGATAATTGTCCACATGAAAGGAGGTGTATCTATGTTAGGGTTAACTGACCCAGGAGTAATAGCTGCTTATCTCTTATCAATCGGCAGTGCCCTTCTTTGTGTAGTATATGGAGTAATGAACTGGGAAAAGGATTAAGAAGCCTATGTATAGAAGGAGGGGATTTAATCAATGGGCGTTTTTTATACCATTCTGGCTATCTACGTAGTGATCGTTGCATTCCTAGGTTATCTAGGGTATAAACATACTAAATCTTCGAAGGATTATATGGTGGCAGGTGGAAATATTCACCCTTATGTCATGGGAATGGCTTATGGGGCAACCTTTATCTCTACCTCGGCCATTGTAGGATTTGGTGGGGCTGCTGGTTTTTTTGGAATGAGTATGTTATGGCTAACCGTCGCCAATATTTTTGTAGGAATATTTATTGCCTTTGTTTTCTTTGGCAAAAAGACGCGTGCTCTGGGGCAGAAATACGGAGCCTTTACTTTTCCTCACCTCTTAGGATCACATTATGAATCTATCTTTATTCGCCGTTGGTCAGCAGCACTCATGAGTATCGTCTTACCCATTTACGCTGCCGCAGTGATGATCGGTGGTGCAAGATTCTTAGAACAAACCTTAAAGATGGACTATACTACCGCACTCTGGGTTCTCTCTCTCGCAGTTTTAGCTTATGTCTTTTTTGGTGGCCTCAGAGGAGTTGTTTATACAGATGCCTTCCAGGGCACTTTGATGTTCATTATGATGTTCCTGCTAATCATTTTAACCTATAAGATGTTAGGTGGAGTCTCTGCCGCCCACGCTAAGTTAAACGCAATGAATAGTTTAGTCCCTGCGGCGCTAGCTAAACAGGGCATGGTCGGCTTTGCCTCAATGCCTAAGTTTCTATCTCAAAACTGGTGGTTTGTCATATCAACCTTAGTTCTTGGGGTTGGAATTGGTGTTTTAGCTCAACCTCAACTCATCGTTCGCTATATGACCGTTAAATCTGGCAAAGAATTAAATAGAGCCTTAGCTTTTGGTGGGGTATTTATTCTTTTCATGACCGGTGTCGCCTTTACAGTAGGTGCTCTTTCAAATGTTTACTTTTATGAAACAACCAAAAAAGTTTCTATGATGGCTTCTGCCGTCGGAGGTGCTCCTCCTAACACGGATAAAGTCATCCCCTTGTTTCTAACTCAAGCTTTTCCCTCCTGGATTTATTACTTCTTCTTGCTAGGGCTTCTGGCTGCAGCTATGTCGACCTTGAGCGGCCAGTTCCACTTTATCTCAACCTCAATCAGTTATGACCTGCTTGGCAAAACCAGTAAAGACGATTCCGGCAAAACAATCTGGTTAGCCCGGATGGGTTTGATTGTCGGTTTTGTGATTACCGTCTTTGTGTCCTTTCAATTACCGGGAAGCATTATTGCTATTGGAACTTCAATCTTCTTCGGTCTTTGCGCTGCTGCATTCCTTCCCATGTATATAGGAGCACTTTGGTGGCAGCGTTCTTCAAGATCCGGTGCGCTATGGAGTATGATAGCAGGATCCCTTATTTATCTCTTTATGTGTATCTTTGTCAATGCTAAGGAATCGGCAATCTTTGGCTTGACTAAAGCCCTTTTCGGAACAGTCTCTCTAGCTGGAACTGGCTCCTTAAGTTATATCGATCCACTGATAGTAGCTCTACCTGCCAGTGCTGTGATTTTCATTATCGTGACTTTATTAACTGAACCTATGAGTAATGTTAGAACCAATGCCATAAAACAGTAAACTCGTAGAACCCACCCCCACTTATAGAAGCTTGTAAAAGCTTGTAAAAGCTTGTAGAAAGTGGGGGGCTTACGAGTGGATAAATGACGAACAAGTTTTAGTTTTGGCGGAAAACGCACGCGCGTTCTTCCGTCTATTTTTTATTTCCCAGGCGCTCGAAAAATGCTTGAAGTAAAGATTGGACTTGTCCCTCTTGCAAAAATCGGGTATCCGACATGTCGGCCTCAAAGACCATACCAGGTAAACCGGTCAGTTCAGTAATTTGTTTTCTTTTGTCATAAAGACCAAAAGAGTTGGGCTTACAACTACGATTAGAGAACAAGACAAAGCCGTCACAGTTGTAATGTTTTATGAAATCTAATTTTAGTTTAACTCGATAGTCAAAACCTCGGTTGACAAATGACTCTGAATATACTTCTGCTAACGTTTGCAGCGGATGAGCGAGGTCAAACTTCATAGCCCAGGAATGGGTATACTGGGATGCAACCACCAGTGCATTATTGGCAGCAAACATATCTGAGAACCAACGCAAGCGTGGCCAGACTGGAATATGATCAAAGTAAATTTTATACTGTTCATTAGGAATCGCATAGATTTTTTTCTCCACTCGTTCCTCTAGCTCCTGTTTTAATTGGCGATAATAGTCAACGGCCATTTGAGTACCACGCCAGGTGACAATCGGAGCCATATGAAAACAAGCATCAAAAAAACCGAACGGGGCGGGTTTCAAAGCTGCCATTTCCAAGCAGTCATTCCAGAGTTGGCAAGCTTCATTGGATAGCTTCAACACTTCCTGGAGCCGGTCGAAATCAAAACGACGCTTTGTATTAACCTCAAGAAATTCAATCATCTCCTGAAGCTGATGAATAACATAGTTTTTACTATGGTCAGATACTCCGTTTTCAATCAGGGGCGAATCCAGCAAAAAATAAGGTGCCTTATAAAAACGGCCGGCTGCTTCAAACCACTTGGGTAAACTGCCACACTGGGTATTACAGCTCAGAAGCAAATCCGGAGACAGGATTTGTCCTACCAAATGCTCAGAAGTGTAAGCATCACCTAGGCCGCATCTGGCATAGCCGCATAGGTCTTGAAAGTAACCCTTGCTTTCCGCTGCCTCGGAGAGTTTATCGGCCACTTTCCGAGCAGCAGCCAAGGCTCCAAAATTCTCTGGATAATAAGGGAAAAGATCCATTGCATAAACAATTTCGACTGGGAAAACTGCTGTCACCCAAACTACAGGTATACTCTCTCGGCGGCATTCCTCACCCCGAGCATAATATTTAGCCATTAATTCTTTCATAAGACCTGCTGTTTTGAAAGGCTCACTCAAATAAATCCCCCCCGATCATTTCTATAAAAGCTTCCAGTCTGGTCCTGATCTGACCTAAGGAAAGATTGGTAAACTCCGTCTCAATACGCATATTTGGAATTCCTGCTAAATCCAGAGCCACGCGCATATCATTATAATCATAATTCTCCGGTTCACAGAATTTAAGGTGGAGAAAGATCATTCCCTGAGCTTTGGACCTTTGCACTAAATCGATTAGGAACCGCCGCCGTTCGTATTCCGGATTATCATAGCCGCCAAAAGGAATCTTGCTGAGCTGACGATCCGCTAACGCTTCTAAAGGATCACCGTCTTCAACGGCGTCCGGTCCTAGATAACGGTTCCCAGTCAATAAGTCATCACCGACAACCACGCCTCCTGACTCTTCGATTAAATCCATAATCTCCGGTGGTTCCCAAACCCCACCTGAGATAACAAGTCTAACTTGGGAACCAGCCTGAACTGTAGCCTTAGCTAATCTTGGCTCCATATCCTTTATCAGATCACGCAAAAGTTGGCTATGATCCTCCTTATCCATATACATCGCAGCTTTGATTATGGTATAAGCTTTACGTGAAGTTATCAGTTCCGGATGACTGGTATGGATTTCAAACATCTGGCGTAATAATTTACGATTCTCGTTAAATATTCGAATTGAGGCCTGTATTTTTTCATTCGTAATAACTTCTCCGGTCTGTTGTTCAAGATTAGTTTTTAAACGAGCCAATTCTTCAGTGAGATATTTTCGGGCGCTGGGACGGTTCACCTGTCTAGGCATTAAGAAGTTTTCAATATAGGGAGTTTTGCAAGTTTTACGCCAAATACCCACCATCATTCTAGTTGTGTCACAGGTATGAGGAATTAGAATACCGTCCAGAAAATCAAGGTCCCCACGCAAACCCATCTCCAGTGAGCTGCGCATAAGTGAACAAGCCCACACTTGGAGATGAGTATCGGCTAAACGAATATTACTGTTAGAACCTAGAATACCTACCGGAAAAGCCCCCGCAGCGTGTATTAACTCTTCAGGCACATCAGACAGCAGCCAGCCAATAACCTTTTGGCCTCGTGCCTTCCGCCTAAGGGCTTCATCATATGGAGAAGCTACCGCGGCAGCAAATTGATTAAAATAATTCTCAATACTCATTATTTGCCTCCCCTTATATACTCCTAATTATTCAAAACTACCGATGACTTAGGATATGAATAGTAGCTATCACCTCCAAATACTAAAAAATAGCAACAAAAAAAGACTATATATCGATACCCTATTGGGACGAAAACCGTAGCCTTTCGCGTTACCACCCAACTTGACCAATTAATGGTCCACTCAGTAGGTACAGAATAATTTGTTGTTCACAATGAAAGAGGGTAAAAAAATAAACTTCTCGACCCCGTAGGGACGAGAAGTATTTCTCGCGTTACCACCCAACTTGACTTC
>LADV01000224.1 GCA_000961805.1 Peptococcaceae bacterium BRH_c23
ACGGTTAGTTTGCTCTGCGTCGTAAGCACCGAGCGCTGTGTTACACAAGTCCCCCTACTAACCGCTCAATCAATTCCTCATCCGGAATAAACGGAACCGTAATATGTCCTGACCCCTTATACCGCTCATTAAACTCAATGCTCGTCTCAATGGAATGCTCGTTTCGCGCCCATGACCGCCGAGCAACCCCGCCGATGACGTCCCATAAAAGAGCGGATTTAATAATGCCATCCACCCGTTCGCTCCCGTCGAGCACTAAGCCAAACCCACCATTGATGGCTTTACCGATCCCGACGCCCCCTCCATTGTGAAGAGATACGAGACTCATCCCGCGAGCGGCATCCCCCGCGAAGCTCTGCACAGCCATATCCGCCATGACATTACTACCATCTTTGATATTAGCAGTTTCTCTAAACGGTGAATCCGTGCCGCTCACATCATGATGATCCCGACCCAGCATGACCGGGCCAATCTCACCATCCCGAACCATTTGATTAAATTTGAGCGCGATTTTAATTCGTCCTTCAGCATCCTGATATAAAATGCGGGCCTGAGTACCCACGACAAGCTTATTTTTCTCGGCATCCTTAATCCAGATATAATTATCCCGATCTTGCCCCCGACGGTTCGGATCGATACAAGCCATCGCCGCCGCGTCAGTTTTGCTTAAATCTTCCGTTTTGCCACTGAGACAAACCCATCTAAAAGGCCCATACCCATAATCAAAAAGTTCCGGACCCATAATGTCCTCCACATAGGACGGGAAAATAAAGCCATCTTTTTCATCGATGCCATTTTTAGAGATCTCGTTAACTCCGGCATCATAAACCGCTTTCATGAAGGAATTTCCATAGTCAAAGAAATAAGTACCCCGTTCTACCAACGTCTGAATCAATTCAAATTGCCGGACTAAACTCTGGTCCACCAGCATCTTAAACTTAGCTCGGTCGGTTGCCAGCAACCTGGTTCTTTCTTCAAACGATATTCCCTGTGGGCAATATCCGCCTTCATAAACAACATGACAAGACGTCTGATCACTGAGTAACTCCACCTTGATTTGCTTCTCGACCACATACTCTAATAAATCCACAATGTTACCCTGGTAGGCAATCGACATGGGTTCCTTTTTCTGCAGATACTCATCGGCGATCCGGAAAACTTCCTCCAGATCTCCAGACACCCTGCTGACCCAACCCTGCTCAAAGCGAGTCTGTATCCTAGACTCATCAACCTCGGCGATAATTCCCACACCCTGGGCAATTTCCACAGATTTCCCCTGAGCCCCACTCATCCCACCCAGACCCGACGAAATAAATAAATGTCCCCTAATATCTCCATCATGTGGAATTCCTAACTTCATCCGCCCGGCGTTGAGTAAAGTATTGAAGGTGCCGTGCACAATCCCCTGCGGTCCAATATACATCCAGCCGCCCGCCGTCATCTGACCGTAATTAGCAACCCCCATTTGTTCAGCGATTTCCCAATCCTTCTGATTATCAAACATCCCGATCATTAGAGCATTCGTAATAATCACCCTAGGTGCTTCCGGGCGAGAAGGAAACAACCCCAGCGGATGACCCGATTCCATCACCAAGGTCTGCTGATCAGTCATCACTTCTAAGTACTTTTTAATTAAACGATATTGCAACCAGTTTTGACAGACACTTCCCGTTTCACCATAGGTAACAAGTTCATACGGGTAAAGGGCCACGTCAAAATCTAGATTATTGTCAATCATAACCTGAAAGGCCTTGCCTTCAGTACAGTTTCCTTGATATTCATCTATCGGTTTCCCATACAATCGTCCAGCTGGACGATAACGATAGGCATAAATCCTACCTCTAGTCCGCAATTCCTCGAGAAATTCTGGAGCCACTTGTTCATGAAATTCCTCAGGTACGTAACGTAAGGCGTTCTTTAACGCGATCTTTGTTTGATTCAGGGTCAGATTATAGCCTCGATCTGGTGCCCTGCGTATACCCTCCGCAAATTCCTGCAGCTCTGGAAGTTCAGGGTCTAATTTAATCGTCATAGCCTGTGAAATATCATAATTATTAATCACCCAGCTCACTCCTTCCCAAAATGGACCCATAAGCATGTTCCTCATAGTGTACCTAAGTCTTGGTCATATTCTAAAACAAATACAGAAGCCCCTAAGAACTCCTGTACCCATCATAGTGAACCACTCTCCATTGAAATGGAGAGCATCTTTAGGATTCTAGGCAATGAACCGAGATCCATTAAACCTGTACATCCAAAGACGGCCCAAACCCACTACTGGTCGGTCTTGTGATCGCTCAGTTTCCACGCCGCATAAGCTAAATGCCCAAGAACGAGGGATACATTTCCCGTGGCGTTAATAACACATGACTTAGCCAGTTTCAATCCACGTCACCTCCTTTCGCCTGACGTTCAATGTAAATCTAGGACTCTTCTGAACCACGGCTGTTAAGACTTTTCGTCGGTATTTCACGGACCATACAAGGTGATAGTTGACGTTGTAGACACAAGTTCGTCCGTGGATTAAATGTTCTTTATTCATACATATAGTATATCATTAATAGTGTTCAATATCATGAATATAGGGATAAAGCCAGGCACGTATAGTTAGATTACCAATTCATCTTCCCATTGAAATAGGAGAGAATTCTTGGCAGATTGTCCTAAACTCTAATTAGGGCTTGCTAATTTATCGAAAAGTCTAGACTCCGCAAGGGTTTAAGGGTAGTGTCTTAATAAATATGTGCATGGAAAAACAGCCTTTGGCGTCAAAAACCATGCACATAGAGTTAAAATCAAATGTTGCATCGATGCACCATTTGGCCTCTTTGTTCCTTGATAAAGTTAACCTCGGACGTGATTTGCTCAGGCGTCCTGTTGGAAATTTCCATCCTCATACCGGCTGCTCATGAGGGCTATAGCGCCAATCCACCCTTTTCGGGTTGCCCAAAGTCTGAGTTGGATTTAAGGCGGAAAATCGTAAGATTCTGCTTGCTAAGAGGAAAAAAGAGGTTTGGTTAGCAAGCCCTAATTAAGCAATCAATCCTTTACATAAATCCGTCGCAGCTGCAGCATCAGGTGCATATCCATCAGCACCAATTTCATCTGCAAACCCTTGGGAAATCGGAGCCCCTCCGACAATGATCTTAACCGAATCGCGCAGGCCCTCTTCCTTCAACGCTTCTATCGTATCCTTCATGGACAGCATCGTCGTGGTCAAAAGCGCAGACATCCCAATCGCTTGAGGCTTATGCTCCTTGACCGCTTTAACGAAGGTGTCAGGATCGATATCAACACCTAAGTCAATCATCTCGAACCCAGCACTCTCCATCATCATAAGTACAAGATTCTTCCCAATATCATGAAGGTCACCCTTCACCGTTCCGATCAACACTTTACCCGCCGTGGGCATATCCTTTTCAGCAATCAAAGGCTTTACCATTTCGATGCCCTTGCTCATGGCTTTGGCTGACATCATAACCTCAGGGACATACATATCCCCAGCTTTAAAACGAACTCCGACAACATTCATACCCGCCATTAACCCTTGATTAATAATCTCTAGTGGATCGCTGCCATTGTCAATCATTTTCTGGGTTAAAGACTGAGCTCCAGCATAATCCCCCTTAATCACAAGTTCAGCCAAGTTGTTAAAATCACTCAATTGTAATCTCTCCTCTACCTTATCTTTATACTACCATATTTCTTTGTACTAATTTAGTCCTTTGCTCCAACCTTTTTCCGGGCCTCTTTTAGAACCGCTTCTATCTTCTCCCTAACCTCGTCACTAACAGGTTTGGGCTGATAAGTTTCTAGGATCTGCTTAATCTGTTCTCGAGCGCGGACGACCATCGTCTTACTACCGTTTTCAGACCAATTCTCGTAATTATTGAAATCAGAGAGCTCTGGCCGCCAATTCTCCCTAAAGTGATTCGCAGTATGGTCATCCCCCAGGAAATTCCCACCTGGACCAACCCGCATAATTGCCTCTACCCCTAAGGATTCTTTATCCGTCGCAATCCCTTTGAGCATCTTTCGTGTTCGCCCGATAACCTCGTTAGAAATCATCAGTAATTCCAAGGATCCGGTTAAGCCAAATTCCATGTAGAAAACATCATGCATGATATTGCACCCTTGCAGCGCACCCATCAAGGTAAACATTGTCGATTCTGCAATCGCCTGCTCATCACAAACCTTAGCATTGCAGCACCCGGCATATCCCCAGGAAGGAAGTTCGTAATAGTGGGCCAGATCGACCATTCCCCCTTGAAAGAGCACCGCTTCCGGAGTACCATAAACCGCCTGCATGGTCCGCATATCAAGGGGAGAATTACCATAACCGTACACAAACGGGGCTCCTGGCGCTTTCAATTGATGGATCACTAAGCCGCTCAAGGCTTCGGCATTAGCCTGGACTAAAGCCCCTCCTACCGTAGTCGGTACGGAAGCTCCTGCCACACCACCACAGGCAAAATTAGTCGGAATTCCATTTTCAGCAGCAATTAACAATTTATCCACTGACTCTTGAGGATGTTGAAGTGGAGAGGTCGGCTCCGTGTAGAGCATGAACAGTGGTTTCTGACGCAAGCGTGCTTTGCCACCGACGGCACTGGCTGCCATCTCAATAATATCCCGCAAGGTATCTCCATCTTCCGCAATGACCACTTGGGGTTTCACAGTGTTCTGGACCATGATAGCATATTGTTCGCGATTGATCATACGACGATCGACATCGGATAAAAGACCCATCGACATCACAAAATCAATATTCGGTAACTTATCACATAGCCTGATGGCATTGGCTACATCCTCTTGACGCCATTTCCGCCGTTCTAGGCTGACCGGATCTAAATAGTTGAGCGTGTCTGAACCTGTGCCAAAGTGAACCTTGGCCCCTTCTAATTGAAGCGCAGCTTCTCCGTTTCGATTATATAAAGTTACATGTGAAGGGGCAGATTGCAAGGCTTTCTTGACCAGGTGATTGGGGAAATAAACCCGGTTGCCCTTTTCAACATAGGCCCCCGCCTGTCGAAGAAGTTCAACCGCCTCTGGATGGTGAATCACCATACCCGTCTCTTCAAGAATCCGACTACTCGCCAGATGAATTTCTTCCGCTTGCTTCTCAGTCAGTGTTCGGAAAAACAGCCCATTTCCGTGTGAGCTTCCTACTCCCATAATCTTAACCCCCTCTTAGCTCTTAACTCTTCTTTCACGTTTCTTTTCCGCTTTC
Organism: Peptococcaceae bacterium BRH_c23; assembly: GCA_000961805.1. The sequence goes on from LADV01000224.1 coordinate 5,231, forward strand.
ACTTTCTCTGTTTCAGCAATTATCTCATTTAAGCCCTGACGGATTGAATCATCCAACAGTTCCGCCGTATGCGTTGCCACAATCTCTTTAGCCAAATCCCCAGCGTGGTCTTCCACAGTTTTAGACCCCTGCTCTTCCCAAATCTCCCAGAAAGAACGATTAAACTGCTTAGGAGTCCAAATCTCTTCCCGGAAATGCTCATAGGTATGGGCATGACTCACAAAGTTCCCACCAGGGCCTATTTCATCAATCACATCAACCGCCATCGTCTCTTCATCAATTCGAGTTCCTCTACCCATGTAACGCGCATTATCCATGAAATCATTGCACATCGTCAGGAAGGTTAATGAACCAGTTTTTCCACCTTCCAGATACCCGACATCATGCACTAAATTAGCGCCCATCAGCTGTGCCAGCAGGATACCGTTGCCTGCTTCCATCCCTGCCTGAGCATCTGGCACTGGAGCATTAACACACCCAGCCTCCGTAAAGTTAGGAATTCCGTAAAACTGAGATAATTGAGTCATGATGGCATAGTTCATCATCGTCTCCGGAGAGCCATACAACGTCGCAGTAGTCCTCATATCCATGGGAGTCGCCCCACCGCCAATAATAATTGGGGCTCCTTTTTGCTTTAGTTGGGCCATGACAACTCCCGCCAAAGCCTCAGCATTCATCAAAACAATCGTTCCCGCTTTCGTAACCGGCGTAGTTGCCCCAGACAAAATTCCAGGAGTATACACTACAGGAACTCCATATTCAAAACAAGCAAACATCTTTCCGATCCCATCATTGGTATGGACCAACGGAGTGATGGGCTCAGAATAAAGAATCAAGAACGGATTTTTTCTCAGCTCTTCTTTACCGCCGACCACTAAAGCAGCCATCTCTAATTGAGCGCGCATGTTTATTTCATCGTGAGCAGTAACAATCATTGGTTTAACAGTATTAGAAACCATAGCCTCTAATTGATGAAGGTCACTCACTTTAGGATTTTGATCGGAAGCAATCGCATAACTCATTACAAAGTCATAATTTGGTAAATAGTCCATGACCCGGCAAGCTAACTCGACATCCTTCTTCGTAGAGCGCCGCCGCTTACCCGTTTCTAAATCAAGGGTATAGGGGAGATCAGAACCTGTTCCAAAATAAGTCCTATTTTTCTCCAAAGGCATGACCCTTTGGCCCTTACGGTTAGCCACCACAATCTTGCTCGGCGCCAAACGAATACATTCGTCAACCAACCAGCTCGGAATCCGAACCCGGTTTTCATTGACAATACAACCAGCATCTTTCAATAACTGTAATGCTTCTGGGTGATCTACTTTAACCCCCGTACGTTCAAGGACCTCCAAGGTCGCAAGATGAATCTGCTCGATCTGTCCCTCACTGACCCATTGGAGCTGTGGCGTTGCGTGTTCTATGCTATTAGATCGAATCTTTCTCATCAGTCCTATACCTAGCCTTTCCACATTTTTTGTACCTTCTCCAAGTTCAAATCAACTTATCTATCTTAGTGAATCTCCAGAGTAACCGACCTACCCAACGACCTATTCTTCCATGTTCCCTTCACTTACACTGCTACACTCTAGGTGGGTATGCCTAAGTTAACCTTGCAAGATATATGCCATTCTCATCATAAACGGTACTCAATTCCATCCTTAGCCTATGTCCTGCTAAGAATGTGAATAACCTTCTGTTACAGAGGCCTTAAACCTTGCGTCAAGCCCTCTTTTTGATCATACATCACTGGTGTTAACTGTGGGTAAAAAATGCAAATGCAAAAATTTTTAGCAGCTTATCATATCGTCTTATCGTTTTTTTAGCCTGTGTTATTCCACTTAACGTAATAATCCCTGTCTATAGTCTAGCCGCAAAAAAAGTTGGCACTGCCCAATTTTACGGCAATCAATTTCTCATCCTAAACTGACCATAGAAATAGCCTTCGTTACGCAACTATCTACACAAATTCCGCAACCCCAGCACTTATCCTGATCAAACTCAACCCTCTTCCTTGGCTTGCCGTTGACCATGATTTCGGTTTCCCCGAGCTGAAAAGCCGAAAAATTGCACCGTTTGACACAAGCCCCACAATGCGAACACTTCACTTCATTGCGCTGAGCCACATATTGAATAACCGGAAATATACCCTTCATTCCCCTGTCCTGAGCCAGACGCGTCGGATAGCAACAGCAAGAACAACAATTACACATCCAGGTCGGCCCCTTCTCCCGCCAGTCACTATTAATCTGGTGCATCAAACCCTTCCGATGTGAGAGTATTACAATCTCTCGAGCTTCATCCTTCGAAAGCGAACGCCCATACGTACGATCCGTAATCGAAGCATCAAAACTCAGACAGGTTTCTGTCGGCTTCTCGCACCGCTCCGCTAACTTACGACAATTACAAGGAACCAAGCGAATATCCTTCACGGAATTCAGTAATTCCTCAAGCTCATCGATCATAAAAAACGTCTCCGGCGCCCTATCCACCGCCTCTTTATTCCTAAGCTGCTCCAGATAAGGCTCCATCCGCTCCGCGTACACTTGATAACACCACTCATCCAAAGCCTTCAGCAAATCGCCACCGTCATCTTTAACCTTTTCGTTGTTATTGTTATCATCGTTGCTATCGTTGTTATCGTTGTTATCCTTATCCTTATCTCTCTCGTCATCTATATTATTGGCCTTCAGACTCCTAATTTCTAGCTTATAGCTATCGTCAAACTTGCACATATAATCCAACCGGCCATAGAAATCCGCCCCAAAATAAACAATCTCCCCGTCAATCTCTTCCCTCTGAACAATATGCTTATAATAACAACCCTCCAACAACCCCTGAGCCTGCTCAGAAGCACATCCCATCCTTTTAGCAACTTCAGAAACAGAACACTTCTGACCCTCCAATCGAACCACCAAATCCATCTCAGCCTCAGACACAAACCATGACAAATAAGGCACCACAAAATCCGGCACACCAAACAAACTAACAAACTTCTCAATCATCGACATCTAAAAATCCAACCTTTCACGAATCCGAGTTAAAGAAAGACCACCCTATTCCCCAAACCAATATTTCACGGGGCATAAAGTGGCCAATAAATATAACTTAATAAGCAACCCAAACATTCCCTCCGTTACCCAGCCCGGCGGCGCAGCACCGATTCAGAGGTGCACGTTCCCCCCGCAACATGCATAGGAGGAAGTGGCTTAGCTGAGAGAGCACGATTAGTGGAATTGCGTCAATGAGCGCAGTCGATCAGGCGTTAAGAACCGCAACTGTTCACATGCAGAAAGCCCAGAAGTTTTGCGGTTTAGCCTGAGCGACAAGGGAATAGCAATGGAACGTTGTGCGATCACGATAGTCTCCAGTGGAGAGTATCGCCGAAGGCGCATTACCCACAACGAACACTTATCGCCGTAGGATGCTAAGCGACTTTCTCCTCCCCCGTTCGGACCCCGCACCTCTACTCCCTCCAAGCCGCCTTATTTCAGCAACCCTTTACTCTTCAAGAAAGTCGTCGAAACTTCCTCAATGGACTTCTTCTCAACATCAGCTTGCATATTCAATTGAGTGATCGTCTCAGTATCTAACACAGCGCTCAATTTCTTAAGTTCGCCAGCTAAGTTAGGATACGCATCCAAGATTTGCTGACGGAAGACAGGAGCAGCATTATAGACCGGGAACGCCTTTTTATCATCTTCAAGCATCACTAGCTTATCCGTGACAATCCTCGGTTCTGTAGTGAAGGCTAAAGCTAAATCCCCTTTTTGAGCTTTAAGAGTATCATAGTTTAGACCCATAGCTACGTTGACAAAATCCCCTTTAGGCATTTTGAACTCATAGACCTTTTCAAACGATGGCAAACCATCTGCCCGTCCTTCCCATTCAGGGAAACCAACGAATTTTAAGCTTTCACCCTTCTTCACTTGGGCAACATAGTCAGAGATAGTTTTCAGCTTATACTTTTCGGCAACATCGGCCCGAACAACAATCCCATAGGTGTCATTAAGTGGTGCATAATCCAACCACGCAATTCCATTCTTAGCATCCCACTCTTTAATGAGTTTGTAGCTTTCATCCGCCTCAAACACGGGAGCATGCTCCATTAAATTCATAACACCCGTTCCAGTGTACTCCCAATAATGATCGATTTGCCCAGAAGTCAAGGCTGGTCTGATAACAGCCAATTCACCAAGCCCCATTTTATTCTCAACCGGATACCCTAAACCTTTTAGATACTGGAAGCTCATCGTTCCTAAGAGTGCTGCTTCTGTAAAGGTCTTGGACGAAATCTTAATAGTAGGTCCTTCTTTTGCCTTATCTGGAGCAGGTGTAGGTGCTGCTGCAGGCGCCTTTGCACCGCAACCCATTACCCCTCCTAAAGCTAGTGTCAGGGACAAGATTGCAACGAGAAATAATGATCGTTTCTTCATGTACATACCCCTTCCTTTTAATAAGTTGGTCCAATTATACATCTTTTCACAATACTTACGTAGCCTTTATTTCAAATTTCTGGCATCCCCTCCTTCAAATCTCAAGTAATGCAAACTTAAACCCTCGCCATATCTCCTTTTCGCCTAAACGATACAACCCCTTTCACAGAGTCCATCAACACCTTCTAAACCCCCATCGACAATCCCAAAGGATTCCTCTTACTTAGAAAGCAAGCCAAGAACCGTCCCGCCTTCCCCATATGTTCCCCTAGTGTTCCCCTCAAAAGCGCTTTTGCGTCATAAACGCAAACAGTACCCAGACCCCTCCATCATTCTAAACCCCGCGTTCTATACCCCGTCGTTCTACCCGTCGACCCAAGCTAGAGGAATTGTTTTAGCTGAGAGAGCATGTGAGAGGAATCGCGTCAATGAACGCAGGCGACGAGGCGTTAAGAAACGCAACGGTTCACATTCAGAAAGCTCGGAGGTTTTGCGTTTTAGCCTCGGCGTCAAGTGAATAGCGATGAATCACGATAGTCTCCAGTGGAGAGTATCGCCGAAGCCGCGATCCC
>LADV01000231.1 GCA_000961805.1 Peptococcaceae bacterium BRH_c23
TGGGCGAGAATGTGGTTAAGTACCGTTGGGATGCCTTCGGCGGCATGTTTGCAGGGGTACTTGCCCCGTACAGTCGGATGGGCATAACAGGGAAGGAATACGATCCCAAGACAGGACTAGCCTTCTTCGGTTCCCGTTGGTATAACCCGATGGTTGGGCAGTTTATCATGCCGGATACCTTCATGGGTCAACTGAACAAGCCGCAAAGTTTGAATACTTATGCTTATGCCTGGAATAACCCGGTTAACCGGACTGATCCAACCGGGCACTGGGTTGACAATAGTGATGGGACATATACAGCCGAATCAGGGGATACTTTATGGGGCTTAGCTCAAGAAACAACTGGCGATGGGAGCAACTGGACGGATCTTGGTTATACTGGAACACCGGAAAATCTACAAATTGGAGAAACGATTGGGACGTCATCAGGAGATACGTCATCCGGAGATACAACATCAGGAGGCACGTCATCTGGAGGTACAACATCAGGAGGTGCGTCATCTGGAAGTACAACATCAGGAGGCACGTCATCCAATGGTGGCGGCAGTTCGGACAGCGGTTACAGCGGTGGAGACGATTATACCCCGCCGCCTCCACCGCCTGAAGGAGGAAGTATTTTATTACCTGATGTTCAAAACGTTAGTAGTGATCTTACCCATCAGGGGACGGGTAATCTTATTGCCTCTACAGATCCGTATTTTGGACTTGACCAAGAGAGTACAAGAGAAAAAATTGATAAACTTTTAGAAGCGAGTAAAATGCATAAAGCAGTTCAACAAGAAGTTGCTCTTCGATACGGTCCGTTTATCATAGAATATCCCATTAAAGGAGGAGGTAAAAATGGAGGATATGGATCTATTGATGTATACGATCCATTTACAAGTGAGGCTTGGGAAGTAAAACCTGATAATGCCTACTATACTAGAGGTGAAGGAAGTAAGCAGTTAGAAAGATATATCAAAGCTGGGAATGGAACAATTGTTCCAGGCCACATACTGGAATCGTTTAGCTTTACGTATAATAGTGATATGACTGTCAGTGTAAGAAGTGGTAGTTCTCCCTTTAAATATGAATCAGGGATGATATATTATTCTGCTTCCTCAAATCAGAAGCAGCCGAGTACTGAACCTCAAACCAGTATATTGGGTGAATCTGCTGGTGCATTAGCAGGTGCTGGCGCAGCATATTGGATAATTTCAGAACTCTCTAGACTTTTCCCGCCAAGAAATCTAATTCCTGTTCCATAGAAAAAAAGGATTTATGAGAAGAGGAAGTATTCCTCTTCTCATAATAGACCGATAAGAAGGAGAGATGAACACTTGAATGATAGAATTTTTGATCGAAATATTTATTTTGATATAGCAACATATGATAAGCTTAGCGAAAAAAATATTGAATTAATAGACCTATTTAATGTACTACTTAAGGAAATTGTATTCCAGTATGAAAGACCTTTGGTAATACAAACGGAAAAGAAAAATGGACGCAAGAAAATATATCGATTTACTAAAATAAACTGGGATAAGATCTGCGATATGATATTAAAAGACGAAATGCAATACATTTATTTATTCCCTGACCCTGACACATATGATGAGTTTAAATATGATAATCCAGCAACTGCTTTGAGTATTACCTGTGATTATAACTTTGAAATGGAGAACTATGGTTCTTCTGAGCTGGTAGCTAATAGTATTGCTTTTTCAATAAGCGAAAGACTGATTGGTAAATTAATACCTGAAGAGATTCAAAATAGAATTGTTAATCTATTTAAAGAACTATTTACTGCTGTTAACGGAACAACCGGATACTTGTCATATGAATATTATTATGCAAGGTGGTCACCGCAAGCCTCTTTATTGGAAGGATTATTAGATTTAGATTATGATTTTCATTCACATAATTTTAAAGAGCTGGCTAGAGGTTATTATTGGGGAAATATCATTAGTGAAGGACATATTGAAAAATTAGGGGGTCTGGATTTTATTAAGAAGCAAGCCCCTTGTTATAAAGTTGAAGAAATAAAATTTAATAATAAAAAAAATCTGTATTTGCAATTGACACCGGATATAAACAATTATTCGGATGACGCTCTAAAGGAATTGAAAAAGTTCTCCAAACCAATTTTACCAGAAGAAGAAATGGATAAAATTATTGAAAATGAAAAACGAGGTATGTCTAGGAAGTACGGCAGATTAGTTTTCGATTAATTTAGAAGCGGAGTTGATTCAAATGGGTATACCAGTGGAACAAAACGAAAAGGTTTATTGGGAAGACTTAAACTTTGAAATACACATTGTCGGGGAGTTAGATGGGGAAATTCTAGATGCATTTCGTGAACTTATCAATAGTTGGTATATCTTGGGAGTACATTCTACTTTTGGAGGTCCAATTCATTCGAAATCTGACATTTGGTATGAAGATTCAATTGTTGGCTTCTCAATAGATATGGGCAGTGCAGAAAAAGAGGCGGTAGAAATTTTACTTTGCGCTGTAGAAGGTTTTGCTGAGTTCCACAATATTATTATTGATAAAGTAGTTTTGGGAAGGGGTATGTAAACCCCTATGTTTAAAATGATATAGCTTTGTAGTAAATTCAGAGTAACTTTTGTCCTATCTACATTTGAAGGTCACGGCGACCTTTTCTTTTTCCTCACGCAGACCGAACCGGAATCCGGCTGAATCTGCTTATGGCACCCGGAGAGTACCGCCGTGGTCAGGGCCTGTCAACAATTATTTTTTGTATGGCGTATTTTCATCTATATTTAGGCCCGGGTTATAAAGGGAACGGTTCAATCGCTTCACTAAGTAAACAGGAGAATACAGAATTACAAATATCTCTGGGGAAATTTAGGTAATGCTTTCATATAAGAAATTGACTTGCTGTTTAACCGTTGATTTGAAAAGGCTGAATATTACGTCATTCATCTTTTTCAAATCAACTCGAATACCCATTCAAGAGGGTGATAACGTTTGATTTTACAAGTTTCCCAGGGGTGAAGATGAAAATTTGCCGTTTTTGAAATTTACTCAGCTAGCTGAATAGATTTTAAAAACGGCAAATTTTAATGTAGAGTTTGGTAAGCGGTGGAACAAATAGCGTGGTACAAAAAAATCGCCCTGATTTTCAACTTATTGAAAATCGAGGGCAATTTTAACGTTCTTAGAAAAATCCTTCACTTGCAACATCCTTAATGTATTTATACTGTTTACGGATCAATTTCTTGAACTGGGCATCCGATAGATCATCGTACTTATTGGTTCCTTCTTCTACTAGATAATCATAAATAAGTTCTGCATAGTCTTTGTCTTCCCTGACCATCTTCCGATAACGTTTTTCTATCTCATAGGGAAAATCCAGATAAAAGTCTATAATATCGATTTCTCCATCTAAAAAGGATTTCGTCATATCCATTACGAAGTTAATATTAGTCATCGCCATCCTGCTTATTTTCCTTCCTCAGCTTCCTTTTTAGTTTTCTTCGCATAACAGAATTCCGGCAGCGTATCTGACCATGGCATGTGGCAGTCCAATGAGTTCGGCTTGCTATAAAAATCAAGATTGGGCAGACTCCTCAATATGTGAACTAGATATTCATAAGGATCCAAACCATTGGCTTTTGCCGTTTCTATGATGCTGAATACCAGCGCACTGGCTTCGGCACCCTGCGGGGTGTCGGAAAAGAGGAAGTTCTTTCTTGCCACAGCTACAGCTTTCATAGAAATCTCACTCATATTATTAGAAATAGGAATACGCCCATCCAGTAGGAAGTTCGTAAAGTACTCCCTGTGATTCATTGTATACTTGAGGGCCTTCTTTAACGGCTCTTGATTGGTACTCACATTTTCAGCCCATGCGAAAAAGGCATTTAGAACAGGAATACTCTGTTCTAGACGCTTCTGTTTACGTTCCTCATGCGGTAGCTCTTTCCATTGCTTTTCAAGTGCAAAAAGTTTGTTGCAATAAGCTCTTCCTTTGGCACCGGCAGAACCCGGAATCTCCTTTTTGCTACTGTTCAGTGGAATAGCTTCCAGGTAGTATCGTCTCAGGTGCGACCAACATAAACAGCGCGTTATGTTTTCCACCTTTTCATATCCTGCATAGGCATCCGAGATATGGTAACCGGAAAAACCATCCAGAAACTTTCTGGCATTTTCGCCTGCTCGGGTTCGGGTATACTGGAACAGAATGACCGGTGTGTTCTCATACTGACCGTTCCGATGCAGCCAGAAGTACGATTTGCTCGATGCCTTCCGGCCTTCCTCCTTATTGCACTGGATGGTCGTCTCGTCACTCATGACAATATCATAGGTGATTAGCTTTTCGCGCATCCTTTCACACATTGGCTTCAGCCAGGAGGCAGCACACTGTATCACCCAATTTGACATAATTGATCGGGTCAAGTCTATGCCCATACGTAGCCATTCCTTTTCCTGACGGTAGAGGGGAACCGCCATGGCATATTTCTGGTACATAATCCATGCAACGCTCGTTGCGGATGCAAGGGAGCGTTGCATAACCGGCGCCGGAACAGGTGCTTTCTTAAAAACCGCGTCTGGATAGTCATCCGTGGTTCCGCAAGTGCTGTGAAGAACGGAGGGGACGGTTCTTAAAGGGCGCAATCGGAAGTTTTGCACGTCGAAAAGGCTCAACTCTCAGGTGTACTGAAAGTTGAGCCGTAAAGATAACTTGTGAATGCACCGCAAAATTTTTGATTGCCCCGGAAGAATGAAGTCGCGGGTTGTAATGCGCTATGGAAAAGCAATCTTTTTCACTATATTTCGACACATTTCCCTGTTCTCTTACGATCCTCTTAACAATCTCATTTCTCAAACCGATCCAGAAGGGAAAGTTACTGACTATCAGTATGACACAGCCGGTCGACGTTCTGTTAAAACTACCGCAAATGGCGATATTTGGGAATATAATTATGATAATAAAGGAAATCTAGTTGAACAAAAAGACCCTTTAGGCCAAAGTACTGCTTATATGTATAATCCCTTAGGCAAATTAACCACAAAAGTTGACCCGGCAGGCAGGGTGTCTAGTTATGAGTATGATCCGATGGGCAACTTAGTTAAAACAGTTGATCCTGCCAGAAACACGACTAGTTTCCAATATAACGCTCTCAATATGCTTACCGCTCTAACCGATGCTTTGGGTCAGACTACCCAGCTGCAATATGACTTTTCCAATCGCATGGTTAAAGTCATTGATGCGGGTGGTAACACAACGACCAGAAATTACGACGTTTTAAACCAGTTAGTCAGTGTCACAAATCCTTTGGGCAACCAGACAGCTTATGACTATGATCCGACGGGGAACCTTATAACGGTTAAAGATGCCAATAATAATGTGACCACCTTAAGTTACGATGATCTAAAAAAAGTTACTGGCAAAAGTGACCCTGACGGTGCACTTACTGCTTATCAATATGATCAAGTCGGAAACCTGATAAAGCAGACTGATCCCTTAGGATTCTCAACGACGTACGCCTATGACGGCTTAAACCGCCTTATCTCCTTTACTGATGCCAAAGGTAACCAAACCGGATACCAATATAGTCCCACAGGTTCGCTACTAAAAGAGACAGATGCCTTGGGATCCAGGAGCACATACCAGTATGATCTTTTAGGCAACCTAACCTCGTTTACTGATCCCAACGGCAATACCAGAAAGGTTACCTATGATTCTTTAAGCCGCAAGACTATGGAAAGTGATCCCTTAGGGAATAAAACCACCTATGAGTATGATCCGGTGGGTAACCTAACCAAAGTGACCGATTCCCTGGGCGTGAGCAGGAATTTCCAATATGACCTTTTGGATAACCTGGTCAAGAGCATTGACCCCGCGGGTAATACCACCTCATATGAATACGATCCGTTAGGTCGGAAAACCAAACAGACGGACACCCTGGGACGCTCAACTCTCTACAACTATGACTTTGCCGGAAGACTAACCGGTGTCACCGAACCCAGGGAAGGGAAGACCAATTACCAATACGATCCCGCAGGAAACTTAAGTGAAATAACCAACGCTTTGGGCAAAACCTGGAAGAAGACCTATACCCCTTTAGACCAACTTTTATCCGAGCTTACTCCTTCGGGCAAAGAAACAAAGTATTCTTATGATGTTAACGGCAGACTTAAAGAAAAAACAGACCCCATGGGCCAAGTAAGCGCATTTGAGTATAACCTCAGAGGCGAATTGATTAAAGTTAACTATAACAACCAGTCCAGCGATACTTTTGATCGAGATGAACTTGGCAATATCACGAAGGCGGGTTATCCCAACGGTTCGGAAGAATATACCCATGATGCTCTAAATCGAATTACAAAACAAGTGATGTCCAACGGTAAAACCATGGACCTAGCTTATGATCCGGTGGGTAACCTCACCCAGCTCACCGATCCGGAGGCCCGGATTACAGCTTA
>LADV01000345.1 GCA_000961805.1 Peptococcaceae bacterium BRH_c23
GAGGATTTGCACAAATCCGAATTACCCTTGATTGCATTCAATAGTTTTGTAGCCGTTTTCTCTATCTTTTCTAATTTCAAATTATCAAAAATAGTATTATCTAAGATACCTAGTGCTTTCAAGCGAACAAGCGTCATATCATAGCTTACATTAAACGTTGTTTGAATCCTAGCTATGTCTAACCCATTCCAAATCTTGATATTCTTATCATTAAGTTCCAGTCTCATGAATTTGAGGATTTTATCTGTCGGCATTAATATACAGGCTGCAAAATAATTAGCCTCAATTTCATCGTCATCTCTATCGTTGAAATCATCATCTCGGATCATTGTTTTACCTTGCTCGGATAAATGTAAGCGTTGATGCCCCATTTCATGAGCAATAGAAAAAATTTCCCGTGATAAGATCTGCGAAGAATTCGAAAAGATAATTCTTTCTGTATCCTTAATTAAAGCGAATCCTAAAAACGATTCAGCGCCAATAGGGTATCGAATCACTCGATACCCCACTTTTTCAGCCGCTTCAAAAATATTTTGGAATCCATAATCCGTTACATTACATTCAACTCTTACATTTTCAGCCGCTCTTTCTATCACAAGTTGCCTGCTTTTATTCATCGACATCAACCTGCCTCACGCTCTGGTATAGCTTTCGATGAGCATAAAATGTATCAATCATCTTGTTAATATATTCGAATCCATCTTCTTGAGTTGAATCATTCTTCGCTCTAAACATGGGTTGTTCCTGAGAAATGTTGTTGACAGACAATGTTATGTCTTCAACTTTAATCCCTAAAACTTGGGCAACCGTCATAAGGCTAGCATAAGAAATATCGATTAAACCTTTCTCAAGCCTCGCATATTTTTGCCTTGAACATTTAATTTTTTCTGCAATCTGTTCTTGAGTGAAGCCTTTGGCCTCTCTCAAACTTCGGATTCTTAATCCTAAAATTGCATTCATGAATCTACTCCTCCCACATACTTATATTTGAACTCTATCCTACTAAAAAACTACAGGATTGTTACATCACCATAACATCTTTACCTATTGTCTCAGTATCTATAGTTAAATTATACACCGTTATGTTACATTTTTATACCATATTCTCAAAATTTGTTTTAATGGAAAAGACAGAACTATATATGTCTGATTTCACTTAAAACATTCCTAAACTACATTCAAAGGGCACAATACCCAGAAGCTCCAGCACTTACTTCAATGTTGCTTATATTTAAGGAAGATCTGCCGAGGCAACTCCATAGTATGGGAAATAATATTATCCTGACGGAGTCCTTCAACAACTAGAGGATCAGCAAGAACATATATCCCCTGCTGAGTACATCCCCATCGTTCTTATTTTACGAGCATCCGTTTGGCGTATTTCCGATGTTCTCAGCCTCAAATTTGATGAATGCTTAGATCGAACCAGCCAAGGGTGGTACCTTTGCGGTGATATTGTTAAAACACAAGTTCTCAACCACCGTGTTTCCGATAACTGATCAAGTAGCGGTCGTTGTACAAGCGGTTGTTGAAGAAGTTAAACAGAAAAGTACCTCTGACAACAACCCTAACAAACTTCTCTTTGTTCGCTTTGACGCTAGACGTAAGGGGCGTTGCCCAGAAGGATTTTTAAGTTTGTATTGGTATGACCAAGCATTTTTCTTAGGAGTGGGGCCACAAGTAATTCAGCTCCAATTAATGCGGCAGCCGTGTTGCAAAGCGACAACTTCAATTTCTGATAACTGCTCCTTTGGCTATTAGAGTTTCAATTGCGTTAGAGATTTCCGTTGAATCGTCAGGAACACATATTTGTTCAATAATCTGACTTCCTAACGCCTCAAACTTTTTACTTACAACGGGTCCAAAACCGTCGACAATTCTTTAATGGAAAACTTCACTCCCAGTAACTACCAAGCCCTTTATAGTGTTTCAGCGGTAGTATGGACATTAAATCAGCTCGTTGAGGGGACACGCTGAAACCAGAATCGCGTTTTGTACAGATACTATCGTTTTGATGATCTACTACTCTTCAACTAGGGATTCCAGTCCAATACTTATGAGTTGGAAAAACGGTTCCGTAGAGTTAGCCCTCATAGTTTCAGCTAACGTCGGAATCCATTGCTGAAGGTGTTCACTTATAAACTCACTTTGATAGATCATCATTTCCTTAATATCTTTTTCAGCGCCGTCTTGCTGAACGAGCTCTAATAGCTTTTGTAAGAGAAACTGCATAAACTCTAACTCTGTAGCAACATGATCATCAGGAATGGAATACAAAGATTTTACGACCAGACCCGCTCGAAGATAGTGTTGTCTGACATTAACGGTGGTTTCTTGCATGAGCAGACCACTTCCACAGTAAACCGACTCATAAAGATTAACAGGCACATGCCCCGGAGCAAAAAATAATCGTTCATACTCCTGCGTTAAACTATTGAGGTACTGATCTAGACCAGACTTCTGAACGTTCTCTTGTATTTGCTGATGGATAGGAGAGCTCGTGTCACCCCAACTGCCCACAATTTCAAGGGCAGATTTTAGCCACTCGGTGCTCGGTTTTTCTCGAAAGAACGTAGAAAAGAAATTATAGAAATTAATTTGAGCTTTCAAATCCTGGATTGACAACTCCATAACAGAGTCCTCCTTTGAGCTAAGTTGAAACACGATCAACATCTAAAAAGAATCGTCTAGGGGCTGACGAATCAGCCCCTTTTCGTACGGTAATTAGATCTTTTTAATCTTGACGATCATATCCGCATAGGCAGGCATTCCCATAAGCGGGCTTAAGCTATCCGGGTCTACTAACATATTATGGCTCGGTGTATAATCCTTATGCTTATAAGTCCCACCAAGTCCAGGACTGAACCGACCACCCGTACCGAAGCCCATTTTTACGACTCCAGGCCGGATACCTTCACTGACGTAGACCTTACTCTTAACAGACCGCTTTAAGGGATTCTCAATTTCGATCATATCCCCAGTTTTCAGTCCCAGCTTCGCTGCATCTTGCGAGTGCATGAGCACGGTTCCGACACACCAGGTATTGGCTTTAAATTTTTTGTTTTTAAGCTCAAAGCCTTCTTTTTTCGCAGGGTTTGCCTCGAGAATTTCATGTTCAAACGCATTGTTAAGTGGCATATAAATACCTTCGCAGGGGGTTTGGGCTAACCACGGGATCATTTGGGTTCCGCTCATTGCCTGATGTACCCGGCCGACAATGAGTTGGAACGGAAATTCTTCGGCATACTTTTTATATTTCGGGTTCGTATGGGGGTTCCAGGTGGTTTCGAACCAATAGAAGGTTGAGGGCAGACGATCCCAACCAATCTCCTTCATTCCTCTCGGTAGATCCAATCCAGCCTGGATCTTTTGATCGATAGCAGAGTACAAATTAAACTTAAACTCAATAAGCTTGGTTTTTGTATTCGGGAAGGCTTTGTTCGCTACATAGTCCATACTCGTTGCATCAAACTTACGATAGCGGTACCAGCTCATCGGCCAAACAGCAACACCCTTGTTTTTCCTAAGCCACTCGACAGTAACCGCTTCTCCTTTAATTTCTTTCTTTTCATTGTCAATGGTTACTCGACCAGCCTCTAGTGAATCGGGAGTTCCGATCAGCTTGTAGCCTTCTGGAAGCTTCGGATAAGGAAGCGGCTGTCCAACATTATACTTACCCGGAGAGGGTTTTAGCATTTCATTAACAAAGTCCTCTTGACTCTTGTATTTCTCCCAGAAGTCTTTGGGTTGAATATCCTTGTCTCCAAGCTCATAGAGCTTTTTGGCAATGAGATTCATAATCTCTGTCGGGGGTTTAGACTCGTGAAGTGGCTTAATCACTTCATCTCTTAAATAAATCATAGGATGGGGCGGATAGATGTCACTTAGGCTCATTCGCTCTGCGTAACTAGCCTCAGGTAGAATGACATCTGCATAAAGAGCACTTTCCAGATAGATGGTATCAATCGTCACCATGAGCTCGACCTTATATTCGCCGGAGGGCTCTTTGGCGGTCAGTGCTTCTTGCCAACGATAGGGCGCGCTTCCTGTAACAACCGCATTTCCAGTACGCTGAAGAAACGCTTTGATTGGATATTTATGGCCTTTGAACGCTCCGTACTTTAACGAAACTCCTTCCATGAAAAGCTTGGGAAAGTCCCCAACGACATCATCCCAAGCAACAGGCCAGTCACCAAAAAGATCCATGTGGAGCTGCTCAACATCGCCCTCTACCTCTACACCATTCACTGTGCGCATAATTTTTTTCTTTTTAAAGTCTTTACCTGTTGCACTTCCACCCTTATCGGATTTGGTGATTTCAGTATCGACAACGCCTCCAGGTACATCAAAATTTCCAGTAATCACGTTAAGCGTTGCCATCAAGATTGAGGCCACATAACCGTTGTAATGATGTCCCGGACTTTGCATACCGCAAACGAGTGCAGCCGGTTTCGTGCTGCCATACATATGGCTAAGCTCAATAATTTGCTCCTTTTCAATACCTGTTCGTGCCGCACACCACTCAAGACTGAAATAAGGCAAGTTTGTGATCGGATCAATTTTGGTCCACCAAGCTTTGAAGGCTTCTAAATACTCGTCCCATCCTTCGCTGTACTTTTTGAAGTCCCAATCAATATAACGGCGATCAATACTATTAGGGTTATCGTTTTCTAAGATATAACGTAACATCCCAGCAAAAAGCTCACCATCTGTTCCCGGACGAATCGGCAACCACAGATCGGCTTGAGAGCCGGTATTTGTTAACGCTGGGTCAACGACTATAATTTTACACCCATTGTCCACTTTTGCGGCGAGTGTTCCCCGACTTTCATAGTTAATCCGGGTCGCCACAAAGGGGTTCCAGCCGACATAGATTATCAACTTATTTTTGTAAGTCATGTCCTTTTTCAAGGTTCCGTCAGGTTGACGGACAAATACGGGACGCATGACATCTGGCTCAACTCGTTTTCCTCCAAACATCAGCTTGGGTCCGTGGCGGCGAGGAGTATCACAAATGGCACCATGTTCCACAACATTAGGTGTCCCAAAGGCAAAGAATAGACGCCAATACTGGTCTCGGTCTGTTACATCCCCAGCATCCATAATGACACTTTCCGGGCCATGCTCCTTCTTAATCTTGGTTAATTTATTTCCAATATAGTCAATAGCCTCATCCCAAGTGGCTTTGCGGAACTTACCTTCGCCTCTTTCTCCTTCACGGATCATGGGGTATTTGATGCGATCAGGCGAGTAGACCAGTTGAACTCCAGAAGCACCCTTAGCACAACAAGTGCCATCATTAAACGGTACTGCCTTATTGCCATATATCTTGGTCAGACGACCATCCTTCACCCACATTTCCAGGCCACATTCACTCGGACACATTACGTCTGCTGTATATTTAACGTCTACGCCTTGGTTTTTTAGACTTTCTAGTTCATCTGCTTTGACTGGGCGTAGTTGAAAGAGCCCAGCCGTACCTAATGTCGCTGCCGCAGCCCCTGCGCCAGTCCATTTTAAGAACGAACGTCTGTTCATCATACCTTTAGCCTCCTTTATTTTAGTTCCACAAGCCGGCCGCTTGGATTCCAACTCCAACAATGCTAAAGCGCAGCAAGAGTCCTCCTAGTATTACAAGTAGAGCACCAATCATTAACACAGGTTTTTTGTTGAGTGAGGGTTTATTTAATAAGACTAAGGGAACCAGAATCCCGAGCAGAATATCTCCGATCAAATACACAGGATCTTTCCATAAAAGTTCTAACGCTTTTTGTCCTTGCAAGCTCGTTGCACCGAGTGTAATCCACTGAGAGATCACAAAGAAGATTTCTAAGGCTAAAGCACCTTGGATAATTTTCACTAACGTTCGAACGGTCTTCTCTTCAGGCTTCTTGTTCAAATACACGATCAGCACGAGCGCTGCGCCCGTGACGACAGCCGAGGTCAGGAAATAACCAGGCAATAGCGCGCTGTTCCACAAGACATTTCCTTTCACGACTCCCAGCAGGAAAGCCGTGTAGAGATCAGCAAGTAACGCTAAACTTAAGGTTAGGATCGATAGCCCACGGAACCCAAATCCAGAAGTGCTTTGGCTTTGGCTTGTGCTGGCACTCTCTTGAACTCCTTTAAGTACCGGAATAGAGATTCCTTGACTCAATGCCAAACGCGCAATATACCATAGTAAGCAGAGCGGATAGAGAATGATCAGCCAAGTCCCCCAAGAAATGACGGACATAGGATTAAAATTAACTAACAAATGCCAAAACCTTAACGGCTGATGCAAATCAGCGAGCAATAAAAAAGGTACAGGGATAAAGGCTAATAAACTTGTGATAGCGGCAGGAAAAGCAAGAGTTTTAAAGCGCTCCGATCGAAAAACTGTGTAAAGTGCTGATATGCACAAAGCGCCGACGCTTAACCCTTTGAAGAATATATATAAGGGAACCAAATAATTCCACGGACTAGCATTCACAACAACATATACATCATGTGTGCTCACTCTTATTTACCCCCTTTATTAGGCAGTTTGTTAATCTCCGCATCAATATAGAAGATATGCGGGTTCGTACCTAAGTCCGGACGGAGGGTTTGAACCCCATTTAATGTAATATACTGAGAAATTTCACTCAGAGGATCATTGAGATCTCCGAATATACGTGCCTTTCCCATACAGTTGTGGACACAGGCCGGTTCTAATCCCAATTCCACTCGGTGGTCACAGAACGTACATTTATCAGCAACTTTTAACCCCTCATGCAAATAACGAGCAGAATAAGGACAAGCTACGATGCAGTATCCGCAGCCGATACACCGTTTTTGATTCACCAGCACAATTCCATCCTCATTCTTGTAACTGGCTTTAACCGGACAGACCGTAACACAAGGCGCATTTTCACAATGGTTACATAGTTTTGGAATAAAATTGCGTTTGACCTTCGGAAACACTCCCCGTTCCGTCATGTCAACCCAAGACCGGAATCCATCATAAGTGACTCCATTTTCCATTTTGCAACTAATGGTACAAGACATGCAACCAACACACTTCCGTGTGTCAATAACCATACCATAGCGCTTTTTCTCTGTTGGCATCTTGGCATCTCCTCCTTAAGAAAATACTTTGTTTCACATATAAGTATATGAAAAAGGAATCCCCTCGTATATCAAGGAGATTCCTAGTCTTCTTCCCTCAAATCCCTAGGATAGCTACTAGGGATTTCCCTAGTTTAATAACTATACCAGACCTTGTTTAATAGCATAAGCTACTAACTCCGATTTATTCTTCAGTCCTAGCTTTTGGGTTAAACGAGCACGATGAAATTCAACCGTTTTGGGGCTAATATTTAATAACTCTGCGATTATCTTCATCGTTTTCCCTTGAGCAGTTAAGATGAGAACCTCCGTTTCACGATCAGTCAATGATTCTTCCCCTTGTTCGCCTGCCTGCCAGGCGTCCATTAAGACTTGGGTAACGGTTGCATCTAAATATTTGCGTCCGCTATGAACCGCTCTTATAGCGGTTACTAATTCGTCAGCCGCCGCACTCTTCAGGAGATACCCCGCAACGCCTACCTTGGTGGCTCGCAGGATATATTCCCGGTTTTCATGCTGAGTCACCATTAAGAGTTTAGCGTTCGGCAAGCGATCGAGTACACTACGAGCCACAGAAATGCCATCAAGACCAGGCATAGATATATCAAGGACGACCACATCTGGTCTACATTTGAGGATTAATTCTAAGGCTAGATGCCCATCACTAGCCTCTCCTACGACCTGCATATCTGATTCCATTTGTAATAACATGGTGACTCCGGCCCTAAAGAGGGTATGGTCATCCACCAGCATAACCTTAATTCTCTCCATTACTGTTATCCTCCTTTTTCAGCGGAATGACCGCTACAATGGTAGTGCCGCGCTCAACTTCAGAATGAATTTCAACACGTCCACCGATTAAGGATGCCCTCTCCATCATGCCAATTAAGCCTAAAGGTTTCTTCCCTTGCTCAAATTCAAACATATTTTCGTCCCAAATGAACCCTTTTCCATTGTCCTGTATTTTTAGTATTGCTTTAGTCTCTTCAACCTTAAATTCTATAACTAGGTAAGTCGCTTGCGAGTATTTTGCGGCGTTGGTAATCGCCTCTTGCCCAATGCGATATAAGGTCGTTTCCACTTGGGGATCGATTCTTTCTTTAGACCAGTTTCCCTGAACATCGACTTCGAGCGGTTCTTTCCAATCCCGACTTGCAGCGAGCCATCTTAAGGCTGGAACAAGCCCTAAATCATCCAACAAAGTGGGACGTAAATGAAAGACGATATTATGCAGTTCTCTCATAATCCGCACTGCTTCATCCTTGGATTCCTCTAATAAAGCTTCTGCTTTGCGGGTGTCTTTGTGAATCCAACCCATTGAGACTTTCAAACGCATGGCTAAAGCAGCAAGGGACTGGCTTGTTTCGTCATGTAACTCTCTGGCAATCCGTTTACGTTCATCCTCTTGCGCCACAATGACTTTTTCTAGCAGTTGGCTCACTTTGGCTTCCCGAGCCTTTAGTTCTTGCCAAAGGTTTACATTCTCAATCATGGTTCCAAGCTGACCGCCAATCGTTTGCAGAGTTTCCAAATCAGCGGCAATGAGCTCTTTGTCACTGAGGAGATATATCGCTCCTAAAATGCGATCACTGACAAAGATCGGGACCCCTGTAACCTGGTAGTTTCGCCCGCCTTTAAGTAAAGAACTTTTTGATAAGCATTGTCCTTGCTTAATCCTTGAAAGGTCACACCCACAGAATTCACATTCCGAACAAGGGATGATATGTTCTTCGATTCCAAGGGTAATTATGTTCTCAATCCCTGTTGTCTCTCTAATACGCAGCTGAACCCAGCCTCCACTTAAAGCGAGGTTTTCTACAATCTGAACGAGCGCGTCCTGGAGGACTGTGTTTATATCTTGCCCCAATCGAATCGTTTCCGCGACTCCGTTGAGTGCCGAAAGCTCCCGGTTTTTAATGCGTTGTTCTTCCTCGGCAACTCTGATTTTCGACATACTCTCTTCTAGAGCAGTCAGCATTCGATTGAAACTATGAGCTAATTCTCCGACTTCATCCTTGGTAGTAATGTCTACTCGGTGATCCAGTTGACCATTCGTAATTTTACGGGTTAAAGTCGTCAATGTTTCAATCGGGGAAGAGAGATATTTGCCCAAAAAGCCTGCGGCTAAGCTACCAAAAATTACTCCAACCAGAGTTAGCGCTATAATCGTTTTAAAAATACGTGTTAAGGTTGCCTGGATATAGTCCTCTTTATACCCAATATGGAGTTCACTCCTTAAGCCATCAAGGAGAAATACTCCCCCATCTTCGACTCTTTCTTCGTCAGCGGAGAAGGATTTTATGGCATGGGATTGATTAGGCGTCAGGCGATTGAGTTCTACAAGTTCGGAGGAGATGTTGCCCTTAAAGGTATGTAATATACTGCCATCCGGTAGTATGAGAAAGGCATACA
Organism: Peptococcaceae bacterium BRH_c23; assembly: GCA_000961805.1. The sequence continues at coordinate 9,502 of LADV01000345.1, forward strand.
ACAATTGTCGATCTTCTTTTAATCCCTCCAAATTTCTTTGGACGGTTAAATAATTCCCGGTTAAAACTGGGTTCGCGAGGTTACTGGCGACGACTTTAGCCAAGGAGATTTCCTTGTCTTGCACAGTCTCGCGCAAAGCATTTCCGACAAAATGACTGATCAAGGGTACGGTCATTAAACCCAGCACTGTTACAATGGCGACAATAACTATGGATATCTTTTTGCTAAGTTTCATTCTGCCCCTCCGTCAAATAAGCCGAGACGAACAGCCCACGTTCTTGCTTTTTCGAAGTCTCGATCATCCGTTGGGACAAAGCCAAGTGGCATTTCAGTTTGATCCCAATGGTATAGCATCCCCTTATCCTTACCTTCGGGTGCAAACTCTAACAGAGCTTCCTGGAGCTTTTTTACTACATCCGAGGGAAGAGAAGGAGAGACTGAAATGGTACTGCTGGGAAATTCATCAGACTCTGCTAAGATCCGGACCAGTCCTTTATTTGCCAACTCTCGTCCCAAGGTATCTTGTATTCCGCCTGCGGCGTATCGTCCACTAATAACCGCATTGGCCGTATCGAAATGAGAACCGGCAAACGTATAGCCCGTAAGGTCTGTTAAGTTAACCCCTGCTTCGGTAAGCATGATCAACGGAATGAGGTAACCTTGTGTAGAGGTATCTGAACCGAAGGTAAAGGTTTTGCCCAGTAAATCGCGTAGGGAGCGGAGTTTGCTGTTGGTCGAAGTAATTATTAGAGCTCTGTACTCTGCTTTACCTTGTTCCGTTATGCCTCGAACAACAGCACGAACTCCATACTTTTGATGAGCTTTTAAGTAACTAAGCGTACCTATCGCCGCAATATCCACCCGTCCTGTTCCCAGTTCCTCAATTAGATTTTGGTTTGGAGTCATGGGTCGAAGTTCGAAATTATAACCTGTTGCTGTTTCTAAGTACTTCAGGAAAGTCGCATACATTTTCACATCCTCTGCTGGATCCATCCTACGATCATAGCTAAACGTATAGACAGGTGAAGTCACATCCATTTTAGCGGTAACCGGGTTTTGATCTTCCTGAGTGAGAGGAACGACGTTCTCCTTTGTTAACGTTGAACATCCCGTTATAGGCCAGAGAAAAAGAATCGCACTCAAGAATATTAATAGTGCCTTTGGCATGTGTGTTTGCTCCTAACCATTAATCTAAGTCTCTTTATCCTTACTAGTTCACTCCATGATGGTGCATAAATGACCTAAAGTCACGTAAGGTTATCTTGTCAGTGAGTGTAGTGCTTACACTCTAGTTTATCTAATTTGTAGTCGTTTGCAATCTTTGCCACTTGTTCAATAAAAATAAACCTTAACAAAGATGGAAACAAACCCCTCCTCTGCGCCACAATTGCAATTTCGCCTAATAATATCATTCTTTCAATTTTCATCTAGGAAAACACAAAAACCAGTAACCTCCTCAACATTCATTGAAGGAGCGTTGGGTTATTCCCTTCGCCGAAATTTTCCATTTCTACTATAAAAATAACGTTATGACTCATACTAATCAAATACTTTTGTAAAATTAGTTTAATACATGTTCAATCTTTGAGTATTCCCGACGCTGTGTTCAAATGTTCCCTTTATGACTTAGTAATATGACTATTTGTTTCTTTTCTGATGTTAGGTTATTTCTTAGAGTGGGTAGTTCACTGCATAGCTCACTGTGAACTGTACTATAGTTCATCAAATGAGCAGACCACCCCCTTGGTTTAAATGTAAGATTTTTCAGAGCTTCACATAATACATGTTACTGCTTATGCCGCCGTTTTCCAGCCACCTATTTTCCTTGCGAAGATGTCCTATCTTTTCAAGGTCTACGATGGCTCTTTTTACGGTGCTTCTTGACAGCTTCAGCTCCTTAGCGATGGTACCAATCGCCGGATAACACTTGCCGTCCTTGTCAGCACGATCATGCAAGTACATATAAACAGCAACAGCTCGATGTGGAAGCTCTGATGCATAAAGTGATGAAAAGTATCCCATTTCACCCCTCCTTTTAAAAGAAAAACCATGTACCCGTTTTTTATTGGCACATGGCTTTTTCTGTATTTCCTTATTCCATTTTTGAAAGCTTTCGTCATCCATCTTCGCTTCATCTCCGACAATGGTGACATATTCACCGATGATATTCAGAGCTTCATCGTAGCTGCCGGATTCCATGACCCGGTCCCACATCTCACGGGCTTTTTCACCAATATCATTTTCCTTTAGGGTTCTTGAGGGAATGCCTACAAGATTAAAAATATTTCCATCCTTACCCAAGAGTGGACATTCGGGTTTAAAGTGGTTGTTTTCCATGATCTCATTCTCCCTTATGATAGATTATATTGGGTCAGTGAAGTCTCTTCACAAATCACTTGTTTACCGTTGGTTTGATTTAAATTTGATATTTGTTGCATTATAATTTCCTGCTCTTGGCCTTCCAGGTCAATAAAAATATGAGTCTTCACACAATTAAGCGCAAGACTCAGATAGGATGAAATTAGTTTTTGCTTGTCATCAAGGGTACGGATGCCGACCATATGGAGCTGATCATTCATAGCAGTGATGTTCTGTTGAATGTCATCTGCCTTTACTCTCAGCTTGCCTTTATCATGATGGGGATGATAGCTCTTATAAAGCTGCTTGGTTAATTGTTCTATGAGTACCGGCTTTTCAAGCTGACGGTATTGCTCCTGAATTGCAAGAAGAGCATAGGATGCCATGCTTTGTAGTTGCTCCAGGAAATGGCAGCCCATAGAACTCCTGCACAAAGTCGATAGTGAGACCGCCTTGCCTGCTGCTGTGCCGAAACCACTGATTGCCCCAGACAGTTACACTGTCATGACGCCCCCACCTCCACTCTCTGCCTGAACGTATGAGCTGCTCTCCCTGTCTTCGAAGAAAGTCAACGAGATCAACAGAGTTTGCACGTTGCTTCTGTTCATCGGTAAAATGTATATATGCCATGGTGTACCTCCTTGTCATAGTCTACATGCGACACACCCGCGAAAAAAGCCGCCCATTGTTGAATGGACGGCTTACGGCGTGACAGCTTATTATTGAATGTTTTTAAGTATCTGCTCCTATTTTTTTCGGAGCGTTATTTTCCGGTTGGTAAAGACTTTTTTTGCAACCGCAACTGCATTGAGCACCTTCGGAAAGCCGGTATAAGGGACGCACTGCAAAAATGTTTCGATCACTTTTTCAGGTGCAACACCCACATTCAATGCTCCATTGATATGAACCTCCAACTGCGGCTCACAACAGCCTGAAGTAAGCAGGCTGGAAATGGTGATCAGTTCCCTCTCCTGGAGATTCAGTCCTTCGCTGCTGTAGATATCCCCGAACGCAAATTCAATGATATATCTTCCCAGATCCGGAGCGATGTCCTGTAATGACTCAATTACATTTTCCCCACCGATACCATCGACTTCTGATAATTTTTGTAGACCACGTTCATAACGATTTTTTTCCATTGTTTTCATCTCCTTATGTGCGCACGTTGTGCGCTTCATATATATTTCCTAGAAATCATCGCTCCTGCATTGCGATGTAAGACAACCGACTAACTTTATGCGAAAGCCTCTGGGGGACAACAGCATGTCGGTAAAGTCAGGATTAGACTGCAATTGCTGTCGAGTAGCCTGGCGAGTCAGGCCATATATGGTAAAGCCTATGGGCTGAATCCGGGTCTGTGGCTTGAGGCGCTGCCGGAATTAACCCCGGTATCAATGGGTATCCCCAATATAAAAAGGATTGGGTATAAGCAGGCCCATTGACGCACCTGCGGTAAGCAGGGTATAGACCAACCGGATACCTACGTATGGAGACACTATATGGAGCGTCAAACGTGACCTGCCTAAGTGCCGTTCTCGGCATATGGCAGAGAGCCCTAATAGTAGCCTAACGGCCTTCTGTAATGGAAGGCACATGGTGAAGGGGGGCAGTA
>LADV01000346.1 GCA_000961805.1 Peptococcaceae bacterium BRH_c23
ATATTTGACAATCATTACCTACAATAGTACAATGACCATATTCTTTGATAAGAGGTGAAATACATGTCCGACCAACCACATAACCATGATGAGCATGACGCTGAGGAATTTGACACAGTCGTACTCACAGATGACGAGGGAAAAGACCACGAGTTTCTCCATCTCGATACCTTGGAACTTGAAGGCTCGACATACTTTGTTCTGATGCCTATTACAGACGAGGATACCGAAGAAGAGGATGCAGATGAGGCTATTATTCTTAAATTAGGCAAAGATGCTGAGGGCAACGAAATGCTCCAAGACATCGAAGACGATGAAGAGTGGGAAAAAGTTGCTGACGCTTGGGAGAACTTAGTTGAATCCGAAGACGACGAAAAAGAATAAACTCTTGTCACCTTTGTTTTCATAGCTGCAAAGAACCTGTTGAGACGATCTCAGCGGGTTCTTATGTTTTCATAAAGAAAATTTCATAGTTTATAATGAAAGTTAATAAATCTGGAGATAAACGTTAAGCTCTGCGGAAATACTAAGATTGATGAAAGCAGAGGAGTGTGGATTTTGAAGCAAATACGACAAACATGGATGCGGACTTTCTATACAACGTTAGGTTTTCTATTGCTAACGTTCCTATTAATCGGATGTATCCCTTCAAGTCACACCTTAGAGAATGAAAGTACGTCGCATAATAAGGTAGGAACCAAAACAAAATCTATTGTTATTTCAAATGGCGTAAAAGTGGATGATTTAGATCTCAGCGGCACCCTAGTATCTGAAGCACCCACGAAAATAGATACCTGGGCAAATGACAAGCTGGAAGAAACGCGAATCCTGTTGTACAATGAAAAAGAGATTCCGATTTCCTTAAGAGACATGGGTATTGAAGTAGATACAGAGAAGGTAGTTGAAGAGGCCCAACGTATCCCTGGATTGGCAGTGTCAAGTGTGCTTAAAGTCGATCCTTTAGTTGCAAGTCAGGCGCTTCAGGAAAGGTTGAAGAAATTTAATCGCCCAGCAAAAGATGCCTCTTATAAGATCGAAAAGGATAAGGTGGTTATTCAGCCGTCAGAGAGTGGCCAGACAGTGGAAGTTGATCGGTTAATCGGGGATATTCTAAAATCCTCTCTAACTGAGGTTCCGTTAAGGATAGACCTTCCAATGAAAGAGGTTCCGGCAACAGTGACGACTGAGTCGATAAAAGCTTTGGCTTTTGATTCGGTGATCGGGGAGTTCACTACAAAGTTTTCAGTCAAAGAGGAGAATCGTTCTGCAAATTTAACTGCGGCCGCTAAAGCTTTGGACGGCAAAGTTCTTCTTCCGGGGGAAACTCTTTCATTCAACCAGACAGTAGGTCCCCGAGAGCCTGAGACAGGGTACAAAGAGGCCTACGTAATTGTCAAAGGGGAATATGTGCAAGGAACCGGAGGTGGCATCTGTCAAGTCTCTTCGACGTTATATAATGCTGTCTTGCTAAGTAATTTAGAAATTATAGAACGGAAACCTCATGAGGTTGTCGTTAGTTATGTACCTCCAGGTCAAGATGCAACCGTCAGTTATCCTAATCTTGATTTTAAATTTAAAAATAATTCCACGAGTATCGTCTATTTGCGGACAGATGTAAAAGCAGGTGCTCTTACTGTTCGGCTATGGGGTAAGAAGACGGGATTATCCATCAGTATTGAACGACAAGTGGAGAAAGAACTCAACTATAAGGTAGAGAACCGCCTTGACTCCAAACTTTCTGCAGGACGAGTTGTTCAGGAGCAAAAAGGTTCGAAGGGGATCGTTGTCAACACCTGGAAGGTGACTCGAGACAAGGATGGCAATGAAGGCAAGCAGTTTTTGGGTCGTGACTGGTATGCACCGACCAACCAGATTTTTCGTGTGGGGACTCGAGGTATTTCTGAAACATAGTGGAGAGGGAGTGAGAAATGTCCAGAAAGAAAAAGTCCTTCGGCATCGGTATCTTAAAGTGGGTTATTCTACTTTCCATGGCTGGGGGTTTTGGTTTATTGTCTTGGTGGTCTTGGGCTATAAAGCCCTATTCGACTACTGACAATAGTGTAAAGATTACGATTGCTCCGGGAACAACGGCTGCTCAATTAGCTGGGGAATTAGAACAGCGTCAGCTGATTCGCAGTGCATGGGCGTTTAGATATTTAGCGCGTGTACGGAACGATGAATTCAAGCTTTATGTTGGGGATTACCAATTAGCTCCGATGATGTCCCCGGAGGAAATGATCAATCGCCTGACAAAAGGGGCAACGATGTTAGATGCCCAGCGTGTGACTATTCCAGAAGGGTATACCACAGAACAAATTATTGATTTATTAGTACAGAAGGGGATCTCGAATAAAACAGATTTGACCAAGGTGATTACGGAAGACACCTACCCTTATTCATTTCTGAAAAATACACCTAAAGGGGTCCATCGTCTAGAGGGATATTTATTTCCCAATACTTATGAAATTAGTAGGCAATCGAGCCCTCATGCAATAATCGATATCTTTCTTAAACAGTTTGAGAAAGAACTCACTTCTGACGTACAGACTCAACTCGATAGCAAGAAGTTTTCCGTTTCCGAGTGGGTTACCCTAGCTTCTTTAGTCGAAAAAGAGGCGGTGAAAGAATCAGATCGCCCTTTGATCGCTGCCGTGTTTCTGAATCGGCTAAAGATTAACCAACCTCTTCAATCCTGTGCTACTATCCAATTTTTGCTCGGCACTCCCAAACCGGTGCTTTATGAAAAGGATCTTCAGATTCCTTCACCGTATAATACCTATCTCCACCCAGGCTTGCCACCAGGACCGATTGCCAATCCCGGTCATGCCTCCTTAGAAGCAGTCTTGAATCCGGCTAAAACGGATTTTTTATACTTCGTGGCTAAAAAGGACGGGTATCATGCATTTGCTAAAACGTACGCAGAGCATTTAAAGAATGTGAAATTATATCAGTGACCCATGTTGAAGATTTGTTCGACGTCTTTGTCTCCGCGGCCGGATAGATTGACGATTAGGATTTGGTCAGGATTCATGGTAGGAGCGAGCTTAAGGGCATAGGCGACTGCGTGTGCACTCTCAAGGGCTGGGATGATGCCTTCAGTTCTAGAAAGTCTGTGGAAAGCGTCCAGGGATTCTTGGTCGGTAATGCTCACATACTCGGCACGACCGATATCTTTCAGGTAGCTGTGTTCTGGTCCTACACCGGGATAGTCCAGACCAGCTGAAATGGAATGGGTGGCAAGGGGCTCTCCATGTTCGTCTGCCATGACGTAACATTTAAAACCATGCACGATTCCAGGTGCTCCGGCAGTGAGGGGGGCTGCATGTTTTCCGGTTTCTAAGCCTAGACCAGCTGGCTCGACCCCTATGAGTCTGACGTTTGAGTCGGGGATGAAATTAGCAAACATGCCGATGGCGTTGCTTCCACCGCCGACACAAGCCATGACTGCGTCGGGGAGTTTCCCCTCTGCTTCCAGGATTTGTTGGCGTGCTTCCCGGGAAATAATCGATTGGAAGTGTTTGACTAGGGTGGGGAAGGGATGTGGCCCCACAGCCGAACCAAGCATATAAAAGGTTGTTTCATAATTAACGGCGAAATCTCCAAGGGCTGCGTCTACAGCATCTTTTAGAGTGCGTGTTCCGGAAGTTACGGAAATCACTTTGGCTCCCAAGAGTTCCATCCGGAAGCCATTGAGGGATTGGCGCTTCGTGTCTTCTTCTCCCATATAAATGACGCATTCCATGTCAAAGAGGGCACAGGCCGTTGCTGTGGCTACCCCGTGTTGCCCTGCGCCAGTTTCTGCGATGACTCGTTTGGCTCCCATGCGTTTAGCAAGCAAGGCTTGACCTAGGACGTTGTTAATTTTATGGGCACCGGTATGGTTTAAATCTTCTCGTTTGAAATAGATTTTTGCTCCGCCTAATTGTTTGGAAAGTTTTTCTGCGAAGTAGAGTGGGTTGGGACGGCCAACGTATTGGCGTAGATAGTAGTCAAGTTCCTCGTTGAAGGCAGGTTCGTCCTTATACGTCTCAAAGGCATCGTCCAATTGATTTAGAGCATCCTGTAGTTGGGGTGGGACAAAACTTCCGCCATATTGACCAAAATATCCTTTTTCCATTTCGAATTCCTCCATCACTCATTTATTTTTTGAAACTAAAAAACTTTCCGCCCTGTAAAGGACGGAAAGTTAATTTCCATTATGCCACCTTTTCGCACAGGTTCTAACAGAACCCATACTTCAGTTCTTAGATACGGAGTAGTCTCGAATCTCGTGCCTATTGAAAACTACTAGCGCCAAGCCTCAGCGAAGGCGGTCGTTTAGTTGTTCTTGGCCCACCTGAAATTTATACTTTCAAATTTGGTACAAATAAGCAGATGCGGAGAGTCGACCTCTCGATATCCGTGTCTCTGTAACGGGAAACCCCCGGTATCACCTACTGACGCCAAAGCGTGTTCGGATTACGACTCTGAAATCCATTCGGTCTACAGGAAGTGTATCAGACTCTCACCAGCTCTGACTCGCTAGAACATTCCACAAAAGACTTACTAATTCTCATCATTGTCTTGCATGTTAATTTTCTGTATTGTAATATAGCAGAAGGTACTTCGTCAAGGGGTGTTGTGTAAAAGATTTTTCTGAGAGCTGACTTTCAGCTTATTTGCTTAACAATCCTCGAAGGGGGTTGAATTCAATCACAGGTGAAAGTATAATAATGACAAATATTACCATAAGAAAGGGCAATCGGAGATGTCGGATCGAATTTATTCAATTGAAGAAATAAGATATTGTCCGTAATGTAGCCCAGTAGTGTAGTATGGGGTTGAGAAGGTTTGGCTTTTTGGCTCTTATGTAAGGGGAAGCTAAAATTGTTGGAAAGATCGAAGGCTCTATTGGTAGAAAGGAGGACGGGCGATTATGTGCCCCTATGATATTGAAATAGAAAACATAAAAAATCAACTTATTAAGAAGTATCATCCTATGGACATCATTCTTTTTGGTTCCTGCGCCAAAGGTAGGGTTTCTCGAAGTAGTGATGTGGATATTTGTATAATTCTTGAAACGAACGATAAAAGGAAAATAGTCAGAGATATATTGATTGAAGTAGAATATAAAGTGGATTTGGATGTAGTGGTTTACACCCCACAAGAATGGCAAAATAACATGGATGATCAGGCGACATTTCCAGGTATTATTAAGAGGACAGGGGTGAGTTTGATTGGTTGATCCTCTCATTGTAAGCAAAGAAGACACTGAAGAGTGTTTTAGGATAGTTAATGGGGTCTTAGCAAGAATAAGTGAATCGATTGGTAGTTAGCAAAGCGGCTGTCTCAAAGGAAAAATATAATTTCTACTTTGCGACAGCCGCTATCTATTTGCGCACCATTAATTTCTTAATTGCCCAATCAAGCCCCTCTAGGGTTAACTCAAACATCGGAAAAATATCGCGCACTATTTTTAACGTTTGGTAGCCGTGAACACGGTCCCAATATTTCTCGGGTAGAGGATTGAGCCAAACGTTATAGGGGAACTTCTTAGCTATCCGCTGTAACCAGGTAATCCCGGGTTCTTCATTGCCAAGACCCCAATAGATGTTACCATCGCTCATCATCAATTCGCTGGGAGCCATGGCTGCATCCCCGATTATAACCACTCTGTAGTCTGAGCTAAGCGAACTCAGAATGTCCTCAGTTTTAACGGCTTTTCTGGGGTTATTTGAAGCATCCAAATACAGCAGGTCATAGATACAGTTATGGAAGTAATAAAACTTCAAATCCTTAAAATGGGAAGATTTATGGACCGCTGAGAACAATTGGCTACAGATATTGGCATAAGGCGTCATCGAACCACCGACATCCATCAGAACGATAACCTTGACCGAGTTTTTGCGGGGTCTCGTCCAGACCAACTTTAAGCGTCCGGCATTTTTACAGGTTTCATCAATCGTATCATCTAAATCCAGTTGGTCTTTGAGGCCATCTAGGCGCGTACTAAACTGACGCAGCTTGCGTAAAGCCACTTCGAACTGACGGACTCCTAACGTTTCATCACTGCGATAGTCACGGTAATTCCGCTCAGATGCGACTTTCACCGCGGATTGCCCATAGGACTCACCCCCGATGCGCACTCCACCAGGATGAAAACCAGAGTGTCCGAAGGCTGAGGTCCCGCCCGTACCAATCCAATTACCTCCACCGTGATGAGCACCATCTTGGGTGCGCAAACGTTCTTCCAAAGCGGCTTTTAAACTCTCCCAATCCGGCAAGCCCAATTTCTTTAACAGCTCGTTGCGTTCTTCTTCAGAGAACATTTTTGGAGGCAAAGGATTTTCCATCCATTTCGAAACCTGATCCAATAATTGTGCTGGGGTTTCTATTCCTTGAAAATACTTCTGAAACGCAAGATCATATTGGTCAAAATGACTTTCACTTTTAACCAAGATAGCTCTGGCCAAATAATAAAAACCAGACAGACTAGAGTCGGCTAAGCCAACTGAAAGGGCCTCCATCAAGGTCAGCCATTCTGTGATAGAAACGGGAATCCCCTCACGACGCAGTGTATAGAAAAAGTTTGTATACATAGTCTACCAGCCGCGTTTGGCTCGAGACGAATTATCAGTCCCGCGCGTATGAAGTTGCCTTAAGGTCAAATCAAAATCCTGATTTTTCTTTAACAAGGCCCCTAAGAAAGGAATTTCCTGAGCAATCTTACTGGGCTCGATACCACCGATCGTCAAGGCTTGAACCCAATCCAGAAGTTCGCTAGTACTGGGTTTTTTCTGTAAACCTGAGATACTACGCAACCAATAGAATGCTTTTAAAGCTTCAGCGAGTAATTGCTTTTCCAAGTCTGGAAAATGGACATGCACAATCTCTTCCATCATTTTTTGGTCAGGAAAGTCAATATAATGGAAAACACAGCGCCGCAAGAATGCATCAGGTAGTTCCTTTTCGGCGTTGCTTGTTATAATGACGATAGGCCTATGGTTTGTCGTGATGGTTTCGCCCGTCTCCGGTATGTAAAAATTCATGACATCTAATTCCCAGAGTAAATCATTGGGAAATTCTAAGTCTGCCTTATCGATCTCGTCAATCAAGAGGACGACCCGCTCAGTCGATTCAAAGGCCTCACCTAATTTGCCAAGCTTAATGTATTGTTTAATGTTAGAAACATTCTGCTCCCCAAATTGACTGTCATAGAGGCGCTGGACTGTATCATAGACATAAAGACCATCCTGAGCTTTGGTGGTCGATTTAATATTCCAGATTATCAAGCGCAAACCAAGTGAACGAGCAATACTTTCCGCTAAGACTGTTTTGCCGGTGCCAGGCTCTCCTTTAATCAAGAGGGGCCTTTTTAAAGCCACTGAGATGTTAACGCTGTTCTGAAGATCATTTGAAACGATATAATCCTCAGTTCCTTGATAAGATAATTGTTCAGTCATTCTATGGGTGCCTCCTCAACGTTTTGAACTTCTTTTAACATAATAATACCACTATTGTATAAGGTTTGAGTAAAATTTGTCAAAGTTTTGCAAATAATAAGAATCAATCCCAAGGGGCACAAAACTTTATTAGAATGCCCTTGTTTATGATAAACTATATCAATAAGCTAATCGAAACGGGCTTAGAGTAAATGTTAGGGGAATTCTTGATGAGAAAACCAGAATTGTTAGCGCCTGCGGGAGATTGGGAAAAGTTAAAATACGCTCTGGCCTATGGAGCGGATGCGGTTTATATGGGTGGTCAGGTTTTTGGCCTTCGGGCTTATGCCGGAAATTTCAATTCAGAGGAAATGGAGAAGGCAGTCCTTTGGACCCATGGCTTGGGTAAGAAACTCTATGTGACGGTAAATATCTTTGCTCATGAACCTGATTTTGAGGAACTTCCGGCTTATCTCAAGCAGTTGGAAAAACTGGGAGTGGACGGAGCTATCGTCTCTGATCCGGGCATCATAGCGATGGCCCAAGAAGTCGCCCCTCGATTACCTCTGCATTTAAGCACCCAAGCGAATAGCACGAATTCCTATTCAGTGCGATTTTGGCTCAAGCAAGGGATAGAGCGGGTCGTCCTGGCTCGAGAGCTTACCCTTGAGGAACTACGGGAGGTGCGTTCCAAGGTTGAGGGAGGGCTAGAGGTCTTTATTCATGGCGCAATGTGCATGTCCTATTCTGGGCGGTGCTTACTAAGTAATTATTTAACCGGACGGGATGCTAATCGGGGCGAGTGTACCCAGCCCTGTCGTTGGGGATATAGTCTGGTCGAGGAAAAGCGTCCGGAGCAAAGCTTCCCGATTGAGGAAGATGAACGCGGGACCTATGTCTTTAATTCCCATGATCTATGTCTTTTGCCGCATCTACCTTTGTTAAAGACTATTAACCTGGACAGCTATAAGATTGAGGGACGGATGAAAAGCGTTCAATATGTAGCCAGCACAGTCAAAGTCTATCGTGAAGCCATCGACACGCTGTGGGATCAGGGGGAGGAAGCGTTTCAAGAGAAGCTCCCTGAGTGGTTGGAAGAGATGGATAAAGTCAGCCACCGAGACTATTCACCGGGATTTCTGTTCGGCAAACCAGGGGCCAAGTCGCATAACTTAGAGTCCTCACATTATGTGAGAGATTATGACTTCGTCGGGGTGGGGTTGTTGGAAGATGAGAATGAGCACGCTGAAGAGGATGTCAATAAGAATCTGTGCAATGAAGTCAAGCTGAATAAGAGAGAATGCGACGATTTTGACTCGTTCAATAATTATACGGCTTGGATCGAGCAAAGGAATAATTTTAAGCGGGGAGAGGTATTAGAGGTACTCACCCCACAGGGTGCGTCTTGGTCCTTTGAGGTCAAGGAAATGTGGGATACTGAGGGGGAACCTGTTGAAGTCGCTCGTCATGCCCAACAAAAGATAAGGATGGCGGTACCCGAGGAAATTCTACCGTATAGTATTTTGCGGCGGGCGAAGATCGGAAAAAGATAGATTAAAAACTGTAAACGAATATATCAGGGCGCTAATTATTACTTTTGATTTCTTTACAGTAGTATTAGAGATATCTGTTTTAAGGTCGCAGATTAAGGAGACGATTGGGTGAATGCTTTGGAGCAAAAAAGCTTTCTGTTTGCGGATGCTGATGTCATAGTTCATGCGCGTTTAGAACGAGTGGAAATGCAGATGTTGGATAAACTGGTTGAGGGCTTAGGGCATCTTGGCATTGTGACTACGACAAATAAGGCACTAGGTGAGGTTATGATTCAAACGACCAAGGATTGCTGGCCAGACTTAAAGAAAGCCATAGAAATGATGCCGTTTGAGATAGAGTTTTTTGATGATTAGAAGAATTATATTTGACTTTTTACACAAAAAACAAAGAGCAGTTAAGATTAAGGAGAATAGCTGATGAATTATCCAGAAGTGCAGAAGGACCCTCAAGTGAACTCTATATTTGAGAGCATTGACCTTATCATCAAAGGCCGAATAAATCGGTCGGAAATCCAAATGTTATGCAAGCTAGTTGAGGGTTTGGGTCATCTTGGTATTGTCACCACGACGGACAAAGCACTGGGAGAGGTTATGATTCAGACGACGAAGGATTGCTGGCCAGAGTTGCAGAAGTTAATTGAAAATATGCCGCTTGAGATAGAATTTATTTAAAACAAAGAGAAGAAGGAACTCGATTCGAGTTCCTTCTTCTCTTTGGAAAACTGCGCTTGGAACAACCGGTGCATTGTAAAGAAATATTCAGATGTCGGAGGAGCAATTGTATGTAAATCATAGAATTGGGTTGAATTCTATAAGCTGAAATTGTATAATAATAACAAATATTACCATAAGAAAGGGCGTTCGGAAATGTCTAAACAAATTTATTCAATCGAAGAAATAAGAGATATTGTTCGTGATGTCGCCCAACAATATGGGGTTGAACGGGTTTGGCTCTTTGGCTCTTATGCAAGGGGCGAGGCAAGGCAGGATAGTGATATTGACCTGCGTATTGACAAGGGTCAGATAAGAGGACTTTTTCAGCTTTCAGGTTTTCATTTAGATATTGAGGAAAAGCTTAATACTCGTGTCGATATTCTAACTACTGAAAGTCTGAACGAGAAGTTCTTGAGAAGGATAAGCAGGGAGGAAATTGTACTCTATGGACAGTAACGAAAGAAACGCCGACATTTTGGAGCATATCATCAAATATTGCAACGAGATTTTCCATACACAGGAGTACTTTGGTAATTCCTTTGAGGTTTTCAACGCTAATTCAATTTATAGAAATGCGGTAGCCCTGTGCATTCTTCAAATCGGAGAGTTGTCAGGTCACCTAACTGATAACTTTAAGGAGATTTACAGCGGAGTACCATGGAGAAATATTAAGGGCATGAGGAATATTATGGCCCATAAATATGGAGATATTGCCATTCCAACCGTATGGGAAACCATTAATCATGATGTGCCGGAGTTATGTGATTACTGTAATAGCATTTTAGAAAAGTGTCGTGTTCTTTAACCTTCTTGCAGCCGATAGCCACGGTTGACCTAGTGGACCTGAACTGAAGCCAAGATTCCCAGAAGCCTAGCCCAAGAACCCCCAAAGTACTGCTTACACTCCCATCAAACTGGCCTAGAGGAGCGCTTTTCTGCTAAGCGGATGCGTTTGTGGAGCCGCGCTAAGGTGAGC
>LADV01000018.1 GCA_000961805.1 Peptococcaceae bacterium BRH_c23
TGTCGCTTCTCACCTAAAATGACGGCGTAAATCTCACTGCCAATGGCGGAAGAAGTGTACTGACAACATGCCAAGATCTGTAGAATTGCAACGACAACACATGCAAATTAAGAAAAATCCCCAACACGCACATGCTAATCAATGTGTATATTGGGGATAATGTGGATAACCTTTACATAGCAGTACCACGTTGCCGTTCAGTATCCGCTAAAATACGCCCAATGTGAGCGTCCTCAATGACCTCACTTCCTGTTCGCTTAGCCTCATACAGGGCATGAGTACAAATCGTGTTAATGAGTCGAGGAATTCCCTTTGTCTCTGAGTGGATAAGTCCGATTGCACTATCCGTGAAAACAGGGGTAGTAACTCCAGCTTGCTTCATTTGGTGGCGAATATACGTTGCAGTCTCTTGGGCAGTCAGACCCTGTAAGTGGTATTGAAGATGAATACGCTGAGCGATGGCTTCGTATTTGTTCATACGCAAGATCCTGCGTAGCTCCGGTTGCCCAACAAGAATGAGGGAAAGCAACGAGGATGAGTCCATTTGGTGATTTAAAGCGAATCGGAGTTCTAAGAGCATAGAAGGGCTAATATCATGAGCTTCATCAATGATGACAACCAACGCTTTATCCTTCTGAAGAGCCCGGTAGTTTAACACCTGTTCAAGTAACAGTTTCGATTTAGAGAGGTAAAAATTCGGTTCTTCCCCTAACCCACGCAATAAATCAGCATAGAAATCACGAGGCTTCATACCAGCCTGACTAAGATAGATCACTTGGTACCGGACAGGATCTAGCTCTTGCACCAGACGGCGAATAAGCGTGGATTTACCACTCCCGACTTCCCCTGTCAGAACACCAAGGCAAGAGTTCGTGACCATTAATTGCAAGCGTGCCAAGGCTTCAGCGTAAGCACCTGCCCCAAAGTACATCTCTCCTTGGGGTGAACGGGAAAAGGGAATGAGTTGGCTGGAATTGGTTAGATCAATCATGGGTTACCTCCTGTTTTGGTCCAAAATTCAAAGCTTCTTGGGCCCATACACTGCGACGTTCTTGTTCTGCCAACTTGAAAAAGTCGAGGCCTGACGCAGGAGCAGCTGCTTGTTTTTCAACCTTAGATTTCGATTTAACTCGTTCATGTATACTGCGATTTAAATCGAGAAGTCGGGCATCGGGTAGTCGGTTCCCGTCGTACCAAACTTGCATCACGCTCAGATCGTAGGGGTCAAAGCGAAGGGTCACCGTTTGACCCGAAAGATGAGTCGGGACCTCGAAGGTATTTCCGAAAACGCTAACACAACCCGTCTTATCTACTTTTCGAGATTCTTCCCAAAGGAAGATCTCCGTCAGTTCTGTCATCGAGACTCGGCGCATCGTCCGTTTGAGAGTTGCTGCCCTATCCTTGGGAGACTGTCCAGTGCTCCCGTGTTTGCGTAAGTGGTAGTACCCTTCTACCCAAGAGGTAAAGGCTTCATTTAACTGTTTTAAGGTGGTAAGGCTACCGTTTCCAATCTGCACATGAGCCTCTGGTCGGAAACTGGTATCGATGAAGCGAAAGAAGCGTTCAATTTTTCCTCGACCCATTGGTTTATATGCACGCGAATGAGAGAGCTTGATCTTTAGTTTGGCACAGATCCGAATCAAATGGTGGGATGAGAAGACGGAGCCGTTATCGTAGTAGAATTGTTCAGGCACTCCATGACGTAAGATCGCTTTTTTCAGAGAATCTTCCAAGCGAGGTAATTTCTCATCCCAGTAGAATTCCCCGTGCACAATAGCCCTCGAATAATCGTCAATAATGGCAAACAACAGAGCCTTCTTACGCTTCTTAGGATTTTGAGGGTCCGGCAAATAAAGGGTATGTTGAAAATCCGCCTGCCACATAAGATGAACATCTTCCACTTCAAACCTTCGATGCCCTCTAGAGGTAGAGGATTCTACCGACTGCAAGAGTTCCTGGCGACCAACGCCAGCCTTGCGTAAATGCCGAGACAAAGTGCTGGGGGCGAGAGTTGTCTCTGAGGCCAAACCGCTATGTTCTAATAAGTAGATAATCTGCTCCACACTACGCTCGGGTCGTTCACGGCGTAGCTCAATCGCTTTTTGTAGGACATGGGCAGCTAAGGCACCGGCCTTCTTCTGAGGACGCTTTTTAGGAATAAGTCCTTCCCAGCCCTCTGAACGGTAGTTTGCCATAAAGCGTTCAAGCGTACGCACACTGACTTGAGTCTTGTGACTGCCAGGAATGGTGTAACTGAGCGCGGCAATTTGCTCAAGCTGACGCTTCAGCTCCCCGGGAATCATCGGGGTCTGACGAGAGACAATGGGTGCTATTAATCCGTAACGAAACGCGGCGATCTGTTCATTGGTCGCAAAATCCATGGTTTTTCACTCCTTCATCCATCCATAGTGGCTAGATTTGATCCTACCGCTATTCTGACTGAAAAAGTGGTGCCACACCATGGACAGCTTTTGTGGGATTAAGGGGATCGTTCGCCACCGCCCTTGAGCGCTTAATCTGGTAAAGCCAAGCGAGAAAATCTATGAAGCGATACTGAGGTATTTTCGTTCTCATTTGATCCCATGACTGAAGCAGCCAAGCCCATTCTTGGTCTGGTTTTGGCGGACCCACGGGGATCTCTATATGAGGAAGCCTCTCTAAGATAGCCATCCATACTTCGGAGGAAACGTGGTTTAGATCGTCACGGATGGATTTGCTCCAGCGCCAAAGGGTCTTTTCACTCAACTTACCCGCCGAGGTCACGAGATTTTCCGCGATTTTCACCAAAGATACCCCAGCTAACTGTTGACGGATCACTTCTTCTTTAACTTCCCACGCCACCTGATGGTGTTCCTTCATAAAGTTAGGAAGAAATGAGGTAGCTTTTCCACACTCGCAACATTTAAATCGATAGATTGATAGGACGTACGCCTTTAACAAGGTATACACGATTCGTTTAAAACTTCCATGTTTATGCAACATCGCCCTTGCCAAGCAATGAGGACACACCTTAGGACGCAAGTGATTAGGACAACCATGGACAAACTTTTCAATATATAACTGGACAGTCCATATTTCTTCATGTAAACTCAAATTGGTAGTAACCAATGGGAAAGAGGAAACTAGGCTGGCCGGCCAATGATGTTTCCTCTTTCTTTTATCCTTCTTTTCAGATTGTCATGCGATCTACTTTGACACATGACAACCATTATCCAACGGCAACGCCAAACAAGTCAAGAAAAAGACGCTCCTTTAACGTCAGTTAAAGTGAGCGCCCACACCATTGGCATCAGTAACCGTTGTCCGCTTATTGGCCGGATCGTAGGCTATCACTGAGACAGCTGTGGTTGGTGTACCGTTAACGGTAATTGTCCTGGTTACCGCAGTTACTCTGTCCTGGTCGTCATAACCGTAGCTAATGTAATTGCCCCTGGGATAAGTAATCCTGGTTAAATTATCATCAGTATTATATTGATAGACAAGAGTCTTGTTCTCCTGATCAAGACACGAGACTAAACGGTTATTCCCGTCATAAGTGTAGTGCACAGTCTTACCGGCAGGATCAGTTGCCTGTTCTATGTTTCCGTTGGCATTATAGGAAAAGCTAATAGCCCGCCCGGATGGATCCGTAATACTTTCCAGTTTTCCTGTACCGGTGTTGTAGTTATAGGTTGTAATATTATTGTTTTTATCTGTAATGCTGATTATTTTCCCTGAAGAATTAAAAGTGATTTTCGTACCGTCAATTTGAGTGATCGTGGTAAGATTAACTAAATAGAGCAGGGGCTGCACAGAAACTAAAGTCTCAGGACAGCCCCCCTCTGGTCTGTTATCTAACTTAACAGAAACTAGATTAGGGCTTGCTAAAGCTACCCAAAAATGTAGATTGACAAGGATTTAGAGGTACTTTTATTGAATGGTTTTTAACAATATTAGTTTTTTTCACCCCAATATAAGGGTGGGAATGTTTTCAAAAAACTTCATTCCATTCCTTAAATAACTAAATTATCTATTTCACATGCACTAATCCCTAGTAAGTTAAGAATATCATTTTCTAACTTTTCTCCATGAAAATCTTTTTTTGCCTTTCTTTTTAGTAACCTGATTGACTCAATTATATTCTTGACCACCATCATTTTTCTTATTTGGGAGCTACTATTAACAAACTTATCAAGGTCTATTCTCAGTCTAAAGTCTGCTTCCTTTTTCTTTGCGTTAAATTGCTGTCTTTCCTTAAAAAATCCTGCAGCTTCTAATTCCAGAGTAAGCTTGACAATAATAGGAATAATTCCTATTATTGTTACTTCACTACCATAATAATTATCTTTCAAAACCTTGAGGTTTTCTTCAATATCCTTTCTTATCTCTCGATAGATATCGCCTACTTGTTTGTCTACTTCACCGCTCATAAAAATATCCATAGGATAGTACCTCCTGTATTTAATAATCACTTTTGTTCAATGGCGGCCTTAATTCATTATTAATATTCTTGTAATCCAATATCTGTTCATGCTGCCATTGGTGCATCTCTCTCTTCGTTCCTTGTATTTCTATTTGCATTTCAGCGTTATTATTTTGTAAATATTTTTTAGTATATCTGTGAGATGAGTTTGTGGTCTCTCCATATTTCAATATATTACCAGCATTCCTATCTCTTAAAGTATAACCAAAAGCAGGATTAGTAGTTTTTAACGAATTATTATGAACAGCTTTACCCGCCCCCTTAAATGTGAAACTGTAGTCACTTATTAGGGTGGCAGCTATTTTTCCATCTACTACAATATATCATCATACTATCTCTTCAGTTTACTTACTGCTAATGTTGGTGGTAAACTCACTACATAAAGAAGCAGGCCCGGCTAACTTTATGCCGGACCCTTGCTATTTCTAAGTTTGTTGGAATAGTTGTAATGTGAAACTCTATGCAGAATTATCATTATGCAGTCAGTATTGTTGTGAACAATATGGCCGGAAGTAATTATTTATACATTTTCATTCTTCAACTGCTCATTTCTGTAATATTGCAGTTAATTTAATCTGAATTTTTCAGTGAGATACTTGAATATCTATTCCATTCTTCATTTATATCCCGATCACAAAAGTAGCCTGCCTGTGTATACTCTACTAATACTCTGTTCTGGTATTCGCTGCAAATCACACAATGATGCATCCATTCTGGTGATTCAACTATACCTTTTTTTTCATCAAGCATTTTTTTTAATATTTTTGCATGCTCTTCACATAAATATCCTTCGCCAGAATTTTTAGAACAAACAAAGCACTCCATTATTTTTCTCCTTGTCTTGTATTATTTAGGCGGATATGCTGGCAAATGTGGGTTACCTGTTTCATCAAGTAATGGATTTCCAAATTCATCAACCCTATGTCCATGAGGCACCTGAGCTTTAGGATCAGCCTGTTTTGGATGTCCTAAACCATCATATCTATCACCTGTTGGGATACCATTCTCATCTTTAACTTGCCACATCTTACCATCCGGTCTTCCTTCAATCTTCTGACCTGGTTTTAGGGGCATTGCATTACCAGCAGGATCAACAACTATTTTACCCTCAGCTTTACTTACCCCCTGGAAGCAAGTATTGTGAACAAGAACATCATTTTTCGAAACAAAGTAAGTATGCCAGTCCTCTACCTCAAAATTATATACCTTTATTCGTTCTTTGAGTGACTCAAGTTCTACTGCTGTAACCTCGGTTACACCAGAATATAACTGTACTTTATCTCCAACTTTTAGTTCTCCTGCGGGTGTCCAGCCTTTTCCTTCAACCCAGAATGGATGAGTAGGTGTAGCTCTTATTTCTGCACCCTTAATAGTAACGTGTATAAGCCTATCAGTTTCATTGACAAAAATGTTTTTAACTTTCTTCAATCCTATTTCGCCTGTCTCAGCGTTTTCCGAATAGACTTTATCTCCTACTTTAATGTCCTGTATTTGCTTATATCCGTCTTCTGTTTTGACTAAAGTCTCATCGGTAAAGCAAATACCGCCTTCTCCAATCTTTGCCGCTCCCTCTAATAACTTCATCCCCTTCTTTGACTTCAGTGCCAGCTTCACACCTTTACCAGCCAGCATGAGCCCTTTAATTATAACCTCTCCGCCAACAACGTAGCTCCCGATACTTAATGTAGCTATGATTTTCGCACCCGTACTGGCATCAGGGCTAAGAAGGGTATTGATATCATCTCCTATCAGGGCATTATAGACTGCAATCAAACAATCTTGCACAGGGTCTCTGGGACAATAGCAGGGAGAGGGGGAATGTCCGTTCGGGTCTACGTATACCACGGGGTTGTTGTAGCAGTAGGCATACAGGTTTAAACTCTGGGGATTGCCGGCAAAGCCTTGGAAGGTATCCGCAGTGGTGAATCTGCCTGTTGCTGGATCATAGTAACGGGCATTGAGATAATAGAGGCCTGTTGCTTCGTCATAGCGGTA
>LADV01000062.1 GCA_000961805.1 Peptococcaceae bacterium BRH_c23
TATTGTCTCTTCATTGATAAGATGGGCTAGTGATGTAAACTTTTCTTGTGGTCGCGTTCTAGCTGTCTCTGCTATCCTTGCAAGTTTCGTGTCCATAGGTCTCCTATCTCTGTGTATAGTCTATGTTTCTCTTTTAAGGTCGATGTCGTGTTACCGCCTTCCCTCCACAGGCATTACCCCGCTTCATCAGTAATATGCAGTAATCTGACTCCCTAAGGCATTCGGCCTCCTCACTTTGTTATCGCTTGTTGGCCTTACTTTCTCTGTGTAAAGAGCTCTTAGGGTCTCCCACGTTGACGCATCATAACACTGTGTAGCATGCCAAGGTCACCGACCCCGGGGAAGCTAATATATTCTCGCATAACGACTATATTAGTGTTGTTTTCTACCCTGGTAAAAGTATCAACCTTCCCGATTTGGGATATCGAGGCTCAATCCCTTCAGCTTACGCTTTCGGCCTACTACCTTGCTGTCTACGCTTAACATTACAAGTTACCCGGTAATGTCCAAGACTCGCTATGAGTGATTTGCTAAATCTTACTCAGTGGGAATCCCACCCACTATATGATGCGCCCTTCGTGGCGCACTACCAGTCCCCTTTGGGAGGAAAAGAGGACCCCCGAAGATGAACTTCGAAGGCCTTTTCCGACCCGACCTCTGGTCAGCAAGAGGTGCCCCCACCTTATCTAGGGGTTCGCCTAGAAGAAAGAGCCAAGACCTTGCAGACTTGACCCGTGTTCTTTGAGAGGAAGTTACGCCTTTGCAAGGGATGGCCCCCAACGTGTATTTCGCTTAATTAATTGACTTTGTTATGGCCGATCAACAAGTTCAGTTTTCTTAAAGTTACTCATTACCTCCTGTAAAATTTTCTGATCATCACATCTAAGGAATAGAAATGAACTATCAAAGATTCCTAGCGATAGGTTTGAACCAACTTTCATAAGTGTTACGTTATAGAAGTATTGCTCATCTTCTATCAGCAACGGAAATAGTTCTTCGTACTTAATCGTACATTTTTTCCCCTTGTTTAGCCTATCTTCTATTTCACAAATGACTTCTCCATATCCATAAGCTCCCTGTACTATTTCCCATTCACCTTGCAAAATAGAACTATTAATTCTGTTCATTACTTTAATTATTTCACCTAGGCTTACTAGATAGTCTTTATTCTGGACTTTATCAAATATCCTTAGTTCTTTCACTAATTGCACCTCCATTTATGCATTCGGATCCCAAGGTATAGGGTTACCTCTTCTATATCCCCCTTTTGGTGCCTTTTGGGGATTATTTGGTTCAAGCTTGTGTTTATGCGGATTCGTATGGTTTTCCGGGTCACCATGGTCGGTAAAATCCCAATCATGATCAGCCGTTATTCCCCTTCCATCCGGTCGCAGAACCCATTCTCTACCTTGATTGTACGTATGTCCATCATCCGTACGCCTACCAAGTTGAGTGTGTGGAGAATCACTATCCGGGATTGAGTCACCATGTTTTGTTCGAGGCAAAGCCCTATCAGGTGCATAAGTGCCAGGTGCCCCTGGTACAGCAGGTGAACTTTGCCCAATATCTTCATCACTGTCTGCAGTAAATCTGTCGGATATTTCATCAATTAAAACTGCGGTTAGAACCACAGCAACTGCAACTACGGCAACCACCGCAACGACCTCAAATGCTACAGTTGCAGCAACTGCTCCAATCAGTAGAGCAAAAGGATTTTTGCCATTAGGGTCTATTTGATTGACTGGATTATTTAAGCAATAAGCGAACATATTGGTAGATAACAATTCCCCAAAATTACCTACCATCCCATCCGCATTAATAAACCTTCCCCACTCAGGGCTATAATACCTGCTTTGGAGATAATACAAACCAGTCTCTTTATCAGACCTATAGCCCCTATACAGGTAAGGATTCTTAGCTCCAACTGTGCTAGCTAATGTGCCTGTAGTAGATATCAGCTTACCCCAGGAATCATAGGTGTAGCCGACAACCTTCGTTCCTGTGCTGTCGAACAGCCCAATAATATCCCCCTGAGCATTTCGAATATAATAGTACTCTGTGCCGTTTAAATTCATACTCACAAGGTTTCCGGTAGCACCATAACTATAATATATCTTATCCGTACCGTTATCCTCAAGGGTTACTTTGTCACCATTCAGGTAATATTTTGTAGTAACTCCATTAACGGTCTTCTGAGTTCTGATTCCTGAATCGTTATACTTGAAGGATAAATTTTGCCCAGTCTTCGACATTGTAGCGAGCTGTCTCCCTGCTTCCCAGGTATAGGTCCAGCCGTCATAGGTCAGGGGGTTACCTATGGCATCATAGGTTATAGCTTTACCGTCATAGCTGGTGAGTTTATCTTTCCAGTTGGCGTCATCGTAAGCATAGCTGTACGTTTTGGTGGGTGTACCCGGTGTTCCCGTTGTATAGGGGTATTCTACTTTATTTGAAAAGTTTCCCCCTACATCATAAGAATAAACGATTGTTTTGTTGAGTACCTGGTTGTCTTCCCTGGTTAATTCATTGAGCTCATTGTAGTAATACTTGATGACATTACTACCCTGAGTTATGGTCTCAATATTTCCGTTTGGATCATACGTATAGCTTGTAGAATTGCCAGCATTAATCATGCTACTTACTTTAGCCGTTGTAGAGCCAGTACTAATGCCTGCTAAATAATTATAGCTTGTTATATAAGGCGTTGACGTATCGACCGTCGTTTTTTCAACTCTACCTAAAGCATCATACTTGTTGCTGACGCTTTTCAAGTTATTCAAGATAGTTTTGACAGGCCTGTTGTCCCTGTCATATTCGTATTGGGTTATGATCGAATCGCTTCCGTAAATATTAAACTCCCATAAGGAATAACCATAGGAGGTTCCTCTTAGTTTTCCATACATTCTGACATAACGAGCGCTGGCATTTAACCCTGTGATATCATCTGTCCCGCCGTCTCCGCTGGTTGTACTGTAAATCGTCGTCCAGTTTACGGCATCATTGGAGGTTTGGATATCATAGCTTTTGCCATACGCTGCTTCCCAATCCAGGGAGATGCGTTTGATGGTCTTGGTTGAGCCTAGATCGGCATAAATCCATTGCGGGTCACTATACTGGCTTGACCAACGGGTTTGGGGATTGTTATCAAAGGCTTTATCGGCAGAAACACTTGAGGCTTCTTGTGAGGAGGCGACAAAATTACTCTTATAGACACTAAATTCCCAGAGTGAATAGCCATAACTTGTTGCTCTTTGAGTTCCATACATTCTGACATACCGGCCACTGGCGGATAGGTTATTGAGATCATCAATTCCACCATCACCGCTTGAGGTACTATAAACCGTCGTCCAGTTCACCGCATCATTGGAAACCTGAATACTATACGCCCTTGCATAAGCCGCTTCCCAGTTCAAAACAACCCGCTTGATGTTGGTCGTTGTCCCTAAATCGACATAGATCCATTGTGGGTCACTGTATTGACTGGCCCAACGAGTGGCTGTGTTGCCGTCTACCGTTTTGTCTGCCGTTACGGTGCCCGCTTCAACGGATGACGCAGTGGCGGGTTTGTTTAAGGAGACCAGCGTTGAATCCGGAACATTGTATCTTCCCGTCAAGTTGCTTGTATCTTGGGCTGCTGTCATGTAGCTGAATCGTTCGGTTAGTTTGATTAGATTGTTATTTGCGTCATAGTTATAGTTGGTGGAGTTACCTTGATTATCGGTTACTTTACCCAATCGGTTCGCAAAATCGTACGTGTATTTATAGTTGACTCCGTTGACCAAATCCTCTTTAATCCCTAAATTCCCATTTCCGTCATAGGCATACTTAAATTTTATCTCGCCGCCATACTTGAGGGCTGTTACTCTATCCAGGATGTCATAATCCGAGCCGACTTTCTGGTTGTTACCGTAGGTGGATTCCAGGAGATTCCCGGTATTGCGGTTTGAGTTGTATTGTTCATAGGTGTTGGTGATCAGAGGCTGGTTTCCGACTTTGACCGCTGCGTTGTTGCCCATAGAGTCATAGTCAAAGGAATAGGTCACTTGGTTGTTGTTACTGGTGACCGTTTTGATCCGGTCGTTTTCATAGGTGTAACTGTTGGAGACCGTTTGACCATCGGCTGTTTTAGAGGCTGCTTTTAACTGGTCTGTATTCGGATCATAGGTGTAGGAGGTTGTCTTCGACTTGGCGTCGGTTACGCTGTCCAGGGTTCCCTTACTGGAATCGTTGTTATAGGTTACTGTGTTTCCTTGGCTGTCTTTTAGAGTCTTGAGATAGTTTCCGTCCGTTGTATAGGTAGCTGTTGAGTCAATGAATAGACTGGTGTCCCCTACTTTGGATGTCTTAGGATTGCCGTAGCTGTCATAGGTGAAGGAATAGACGACATTTTCTGCTGAGGTAGCCGTTTCCAGGTTGTGTTTACCGTCGGTGCCATAGGTATACTTAAACTGGCTTCCTTTGGGATCAACAGCTTTGGTTAAATCGTTATTAGTGTATTCAAACCTGGATTGCTGTTTGGCAAGGTCTGCGCTGGAGACGACATTTCCGTTCGTGTCATAGGTGTAGCTTTGGCCAAACTCTTCTTTGTAGAGCTGTAATCCGTCAAAATAGGCGGTATTGGCTTGATTATAGTAAAGTACATAATAGACGATATCCGTATAGGGCCCGGAGGCGATCACTTTATCGGAGGCATATTGCCAATCAGCTGAGTCTTCATTAAACGTGACGACTTCCCATTGATAGGTTCCGTCCGTTTTATGGATCCCTACATCGAGTGCAAAGTATCGGCCGCTGCCGTTTGTTAGGGACACCGAAGACCCTTTGCCCCAGCCACTGACGACAAAGACATCATTAGCTTGTCCTGAAACATTGATGTTCTGATAAAACGCTTTAGTTTTATCGGCAACTCCGTTTAGCCTTACGGATCTGGTCCCGAAGGCTTTCTCGACATTTACAGAAGTGTCGTTCGCATCTGTAGAACCATTTTTTGTCCAAAACAAGGGGTCACCTGTATTAAATTCAAAGCTGGAATTCTCAACAAGATTGTATCGATTGGCAATGGTTCCTTCTTCAAGCTGCAGAGCGTCAAAGTAGGCTGTGCCGGTTTCTTCGATGATACCTGCCCGGGCGTATACACTCGTGGAAGCTGCGTCTGCAGGCAACGTAAAGGTGACTTCTTGTCGGTTAAAACCGGTTGTCCCATTAACATAGGTACTATCTTTCGTCTGCCAGGCCCCGGTACTGTCCTGGTAATTGATAAATAGGGCTGCCCCTTTATGGTTGGTACTGCTGACAGTATTGGTTTTGGTATAACCGGAAAGGGTGTAGGTCTTGCCTTTTTCAAGCGTTAATAATTGTTCATAGAATTGTCTCGCTAAGGTGTTTGTTTTCGTCACTTTCAAGGATTGATTACCAAAATACTTCTCTTCGGTGGTAAAACTGCCGGAACCTGTCGAGCCGGTCCAGTCATTCGCAGTCCAAGAGCTGCTTTGTTCGATGTTATGATTCTTTAGCATGTTAATAACAGTCTTTTGCAGCTTAGATTCCAGGGAAAGCTTATTGGCATTAGCACCGCTGAGGTATTTGTAATACTCGGCGTTGCCATCGGCATCTTTAACATTGATCGTATTGCCTAAGAAGTTAAACTGGTAGGTGTTTTTTCTGCCCTTGACGTCCGTAAAGAAGGTGGTGTTATTCCCATATGAGATATTAAGCTCATTGCCTAACGTGCCGTCGCCATGGGTTTCCAGGATTTTTTTGGCTCGATAGGGTGCAACGGTATAATATTCATAGGTTATTTTATACCCATTGTTGTAGGCTGCACTAGTTAGCTTATCGGAGACATCATAGGTATATTCGGTCGTTGTGCCGTCTGGATAGGTGATGGTGGTAAGCTGGACACCGGTATAGGAAAAGCTAGTTCTCCGATTGGATGGATCGGTAATTCCAATTAAATAGCCTTGAGGGGTTAAGTCAAGTGTTGTTTCCCGGCCTGCTCCATCGATAATCCTGTTGAGAATGACGCCATTGTAGCCTAAGCTCAGGGTGTTTCCATTTGAATCGATCATGGTTAGCAGATAGCCTACGCCTTCGCTTCCGATGGCTGTGAAGTTTAACTGGTTATTCTTTTTGTCTTTGATATTATAAGTGCCATTGGCATTTTTGATAAGGGTATAGTCTGTGGGGCTTAATTCATCGACAATAGCATTTCTCGATGCGTCATATTTGAAATAATGTTTGGTGCCATCTCCGTCGGTATAGATATAATATTGGACGCCATCTATGCTCTGTTCGGCGATCCTTTGATTCAAGTTAAGTCTCCAGCCGGATCCGTATTTAATGTCGGTCGCCTGATCATTGCTGTTATACACGTGGTTTATAGATACAGGCATCCTGTTGCCATTCATCGCTAAATCATTATGAGTGAATATGACGTTTCCATTATAATCATTGACGTACCCTGTTCCGGCTCTTCCGACATCCTGGGAATGATACGTCCAGTAACTTTCCAAGCCGGAGTTGTTGATATAGGATAAGACGACACTCGCCCTATATTGGGTGTAAGCACTGCTTGTATTGGCCGAAACATATTCTGTGTAACCGATGTTTACTTCATCGTGGTTTTTGAGCATTAGCCCATAATTGTTCCCGGTTGTGTACCAGTCTTTGACAATGCTTGTGACATCCCAAGTATAGTAGGGTTCAAGATCCTTTACGAATTGATAATCGACGACTTTTGTATCATAGGCAGGTTTATTGTTCCAGGTTATTGAGTTTCCGCTCCAGTCGCCTTGGACTTTGTGGACATTAACCTGTCTAAAGGCTGAGTTGGCGGTTAACAGGTACATATACAGATTCGCGTTAATAACCATATCTGACGTTGTTAAGGTTGGCAAATTAAATTTAATGTAGGAACGATGAACTCCCCCGGTCGAATTACCGGTCTTGAGCATATGGCTGTTCTCGAAGTTAGAGTTCGGAAGTCCTTCGGAAACATGATTGTCCGTTATGTTGGACGTTTCCTGTTTTGTCTGCAAGGTGGGATCAATGATAATTGGAAATACTCTATCCGCACTGCTTAACCATTCATGATTGGGTTGGACTTTTAGATTATACCCCTTCCCTACTGGTTCCAGAGTTAATTTGATGTCATTGTTTAGTTCATTTTTAGCGTCATACATATAGGGAGCGTCCATGCTAAAGATTGTTTTTTCCGGGTCATTGGTATCATAAAATGCGATACTGTTATCCTCCAGAAGCTTTGGAATTAGGCCCTTTGTATTTAGATTAAAGATAAACAAAGGGTTGTCCACTTTTTCCTTAAGAATGATATTTTCCTTGATATCTTGGGGATTCACCTCATACTGCAAATCGATATTGGGATAGATGTTCAGAAAATCGATGGTTGATGATAGGTTCGGCAAGGTTCGTTTTTTATCATTATCTGGGTGTTGTCTTCGACGATCAGATAAAAGCTCTCTTAATTATTAGGAATTTGTGACGATAATGTGATCAACTTATAAAACTATTTCGCTTTATTTCAGTAAAATTCTTTTATTCTTAGATATGTAATTTATTCCTTAATTGATTCTACACCTCAATGCGCTGAATGCGATCGATAGATTGTCTTTCACTTTCTGACCATTTTAAACTAACTCAATTCATCTATTTCCAACTAATAAAAAGAGTCTACCATTAAAAAAACAAGAGGGCCAGCAACACCAATTTTTCAGTGTTGCTGGCCTCTCCAGACTTATTTAATCACACTTTTACCCATGAGGTATTTATCAACTTCCCGGGCGGCAAGCTTTCCTTCTTGGAGAGCCCAGACGATGAGACTCTGACCTCTCCTCATATCCCCGGCGGTGAAGACCTTATCCTCTGAGGCCAGAATAACCCTGTCATCTTTAGTTATATAATACCTTGATGGTCGGAGTCCGTTTCTGTCCAGTACTCCGCCAATGACCACACCATCACTAAACCCCATGGCGGCAGGGCCATCCCAAGGTTCCATGATAAAATTGTTGAACTCGTAGAAATCCTTTTTCTCTTTGGACATCAGTTCATTCTTCTCCCAGGGTTCTGGGATCATCATCATCACTGCGTGAGGCAGCGACCTTCCGGTCAGGTGAAGAAATTCTAGGCTGCTGTCGAACATCGCGGAATCACTACCCGTCTCATCGACGATAGGGTAGACTTTAGAAATGTCCTCAAACAAAGGGGAATCGATACATTGCTGTCTCACCTTCATCCAGTTTACATTCCCTCTGATGGTATTGATTTCGCCGTTGTGAACAAATTCTTTAACTGTACAATTATAATCTTGCGAACAAATTGTCCTTCTTTAATCCAACGTCTTTATTAACGCCCTCCCTTCGTTTTAATCGGCG
The DNA here is from genome assembly GCA_000961805.1 of Peptococcaceae bacterium BRH_c23. The sequence goes on from LADV01000062.1 coordinate 8,391, forward strand.
AAGGGAGGGCGTTTATGTGCGTTCATTTGCTGGTTAAATTGTCAGTCATGTCGGACGTCCCGAGATTCAGAGGCTTCCATCAAACGGTAGTCCCTTTGGATTTAGATTTGCATCCCACTTCGCATCATATAGATGAGGTGTAACAGTAGGAATGCGTACAATGCATTCCTCTTAAGCTCTATCTATATTATTGCATCAAATCTAGAATTATTTACCACCTTTCATGAGTGGCATAGGTTTCAACTGTCCTCATATTCGTCCTGGGAACAGGCGGCCACTCTTTAAGCCTTTCCACCATATATTCAGCAAGCTGGCTCGCGTCTTTACTGCATTTCTCCTTCACTGCCAGATCAAGTCTGGCCAGTTGGCCGAGGGCTACCAGCAGCTCCTGGAATGTATCGGCGATAGTTTGGCAGCAAGCGGTGCATCTTTCTTCATACTTCGTGGTAAAGGCTGGATGCTCCATGATAAATTTCTCCCGCTCATCTTCAGGAATTCCCAGCAGGAGAAGAGCCTGGTAGTAGGTCAAATTCGCCAGTACTGGCGAATTTGACCTGCCAACCTCAGCAAATAGGTTATCTCCATATTCTTTAAAAAGCTGCATCAGCTTGTTGGCTGTGCGCTGGGAATAGCTCACCGATTCCACCAGCCATTTTCCCCATTCTCCATGGGGGAGCAGGTCCTTGGCCTCCTTCAGGCGCTTGCCGATCTCCATGGCACTGGTAAGCATGAATTTAGAAGTCTCTTGTTTAATCTTATTAATCTCAGCCGCGATGACCAGGGGAGTACGTTCCGTGATGGGTTCATCCATTTTGATTCCCGCCTTTTTAATAGCTTTAATGACAGCATACGCAGGCGGGTTTAGAATGGTGAAGGCTTGGCTATAACCTCATCAGGTCACCTGCCAAACTTGGGAATCTGGTGACAATCCCTGCTAAGATCATGTCCGAAGCAGTTAACTTCAGCTGGTTCGGACATGATTTTTCTTTCAGATGGTACCCCCCCGTTTTACCACCGAGGGAGGAAAGAAGTTTACAATAACAATTCTCAATCCCAGGGAAGACCTGAATCAAGCTGAGGTCCTGACCGTTCCCTTTGGACTGCCGGCCAAGGTCCCTCGGCCGGCAGTCTATCCTCTTTTCCTATTCAGAATCACGGCTTTCATCTTGAATGGCCATGAATAAAGGTGCACGCACTCCGGGCATCGATGGCAAGACCAGCAGAAGCTATCAAAAGGAAGACGAGAAAGCTTCCCTCATCAATCAGATTTTAGCAGAGATCAAAGGAAGGTGTTATAAACCTCAGCCCGTCAGAAGAATCTACATTCCCAAAAATCCAACCGAGAAGCGCGCGATTGGCATCCCCACCATAAAAGGCTCCTCTAAAGATCTTTATCTGCCGCTACGCCGATGATTGGTGCATTCTTATTAAAGGCACGCGGGGGCAGGCGGAACTTGTCAAACAAGAGGTCACGAAATTTCTCTTGGAAACCCTGAAATTAGAGCTTTCGGAGGAGAAAACTCTCATCACTCCGGTCGAAAAGGGGTTTGATTTCCTGGGGTTTAATATTAGGAAATACCCGGACGCGGTTCATGTCAAGCCAACCTTAAAGGCACTCCGGAAACTGCGGGACAAGGTCAGGGAAATCACCCAAACATTCTTTGCTACGGATTTGGATCTGGGGATTATGAAACTTAACTACGCGCTCAGAGGGTTTGCGGAATATTACCGTCGGGTCTACAGCAAACGCATCTTCCGGAAGCTGGATTTCTTTATTTGGTGGCATGTTTTACGGCGAGCAAAGCGGTTCATTTATGGTAGCAGCAGATACTCCACAGCTAAGTTTTTAAAACAACATTACTATCCTTACAATCAAGATGTTTTCAAAATGAACCGCCACCATAAGGGTATTAACTTTGGTACTTGGTCGGAAGAAAAGCAAAAGGCTTGGATGCTCCAAGCTCTGCGGTTTTATCCCATCCAGTACATTAAAGGCCACCCCCAGCTTAATCCGTATCTTACTACAGAACGCGCTAAACTGGAAGCTGATAGGAATCTTAACCGTCTTCTGAGTAATCTGGCAAAGTACCCACTGAAAGTTTAAACTTTTAACATGAATTGATTATTTGCCTATCTTACCGGAATGTTTTGGCCTGGGTGAAAGCCGGATGTGTCGAAAGATCCCTGTCCGGTTTGGAAAGGGGCGTGAGTGCTACCTGCTTCTAACGAAGTAAGGCGACTCACGCCTACTTTGCCTCGTGGTCTCGTTTTTGGCATTAACCACAGATGTTAACCGGTTAAATATATCGTAATGGTTGGTAGTGACATTGCCCATCCCGTCGGTCGTGGTGTTGACATTACCAACATTGTCATAGGTCTGGCTCTTGGTGTGGTTTAAGGGGTCAATGGTGGAGAGCAGGCGGTTGTTTTTGTCATAGGTGTATTGGGTTATTTGGTTGAGGGCATCTGTAGATTGGATCTGGACACTGTTATGATTGTAGACCAATTTTTCTATACTTTTGTTCAAGGGGTCTTGCTTTTGGATTAACCGGTCGAGCGGATCGTAGGTGTTGGTGTAGGTATTGCCCAGCCAGTCGGTTTTGGTGGTTTGGTTGCCGTCGGCATCATAACCATAGCTGGTGACGTGGAGAATAGGCACACTGTTGAGATTGGTTACAGTGATTTTGCTGCTGGTGAGCTTATTTACTTGGTTGTAAATGTTTTCCGTGGTGACGTTGTTGCCGTCCACTTGAAAGCGCTTGTTGCCGGCTTTGTCATAACGGATGGAGGTGGTTAGACTTTGGGTGGCGTCGGCTTTTTGCTCGGTATGGGATAGTTCTCTGCCTTGGTTGTCATAGGTATAGAGATCCACGGGTCCGGCTGGGTTGGTCTTTTGCTTGAGGTTACCGTTTGTATCATATTGATAAGTGACTGTGCTGGCTGGGATGGTGGTGTCACCGGGATAGGTGGCTTGCATGGGCTTGGACCAGGCGTTGTAAGCAAAGGAGATGGTGTTGCCGTTACCGTCGGTTTGGCTTATGAGGTTGCCGGCTGTGTCGCAGGTGTTGGTTTTGATGGTTTGGTTGTTGATTTTGGTGGTGAGCAGGTTACCTGCATCATCGTAGGTGTAGGCGGTGATTACGCCATTGGCATTGGTCTGACTTGTTTTCCGACCTATGCCATCATAGCCGTATTGGGTGGTAAATGCCAGACTGCGCTCGCTGCTGACTGGGTCTAGGACTGCGAGGACGCGGTTGGCCGGGTCATAGGTGGATTGGGTGCCATAGCCGCTGTTGATTTTGGCATCGACTGTAGAGCTGGTTCCTGCTTCGTAGCCCAGGGCGTCCAGTTCTTTGATTTTGTTGCCGTTTTGGTCATATTTGTAGGCTTTGGAGATAATGGTTAGCCACTTGCTGCTGACTGGATCAAGGTAAGTATAACTCTTGGTTTTGACTCTGTTTACTTCCATAGATACTTTTAAGAAGACTATTCCCTTTGCACGAAGCGACCCCCTCAGAAGTACATTTTCATGATTATGAGAGGAGTTATAAATAAATGCTAGGCCATCCGGCTTTTTGTCCGTCGACCTTGAGATTGAAACATGTTAACATGAAGATAAAATAGCAGCATTTATTTTTTGAATCCATATTTTTCGTTTATTAACAACAAATTTTTCAACTATACCGCTAATGGTTATAATCTTCAAACCATTTGGTACAAAGCCAGCCGTCAATACAGTTTTTACTTCAGCAATTTGCTTTAACGAAATTACAGTTTCATGTTTTTGATTATTCATATTATGCGATTTGAACACAATTTCTTCACTAGTTAAATAAAGCCATCCACCAACGCTTTCAGTTCCCATAAAATGATTAGCTACATCTTCCATAATAATATTCTTTTCCACATTTATTGCCAATCCTTTTCCTTTAAATTTTTTACTTTGCATGAATACAAACTCCCATGCGCCCTTGGGGGCACAAACTAGTATGAAAATGGGTGAATAACCTGACAACGTGATTATGATGACACACATTGCACCATAATATGATTATGCAGGACAGGTAAGTCGATTTTTTTATGGGCGTTCGACCCCGACATACAAACTGATTACGACCATCTTGAGCACAAACTATTGTTGCCACGAGCACAAATATCAAATTTCGGATTGTCAGATGGTTGTGCCCTGCTTAGAAAGGAAGGATATTTTTTGGATGCTATGCGTGTGTGTTGTGCTGGTCTGGATGTTCATCAAGCCATGGTCGTTGCCTGCATTATTAAGGGGCCTTTAGAATGTAAACCAAAGGTTGAGATTCGTGAGTTTTCTACGGTATTATCCGGATTACTTGCTTTGCAGGACTGGTTATCCCAAGAAGGATGTACGGACGTTGCTATGGAGAGTACAGGGGTTTACTGGAAACCAATCCATAATATCTTAGAATCAACTTGCGATATCACCTTAGGCAATGCTAGGCATATCAAGAATTTGCCTGGTCGAAAAACGGATGTAAATGATGCTCGCTGGATTGCTGAATTACATCGTAGCGGCTTGATTCAGAAGAGTTTTGTCGCCCCACTAGCTATTCGGGAGTTGCGAGATTTAACACGTTATCGAAAAAAGCTGAAGGGGTATGAAACCTCTGAGCGAAATCGCATCCTTAAGATTCTTGAAGATGCCAACATTAAGATTTCAACTTACATGTCCGATGTATTTGGTGTCTCAGGTCGTCTGATGTTAAATGCGCTAATTGATAGTGAAGTCATCGAAGCTTCTCATCTCGCTGAATTAGCTAAACGACAGCTGCGAGCGAAGATACCCGAACTAACTCAAGCACTTAATGGGCGAGTTACCAAGCATCATCGCTCCATTATGAAACGGTCCTTTGATCATTTGACGTTCCTAGAACAACAGATTGCTGAAATCGAGTTGGATATGGAACAATATTTTGCCCCGTATCAGAATGAAATTGAGTTACTTGATACAATCCCCGGGGTTGGAGTGCATGTAGCTCAATCAATCCTTGCAGAAATTGGAGTAGACATGTCTGTTTTTCCCTCAGAAGCTCATATTTCTTCGTGGGCAGGATTAAGTCCAGGAAACAACGAGAGCGCTGGTAAAAAAAAAGTACCCGAACGCCCATGGGCAATAAAGCTCTAAAGACGGCCTCATTAGAAGCAGCTTGGGCAGCCAGCAGAACACGAACCTTTCTGGGGAGTAAATTCTGGTCTATGGTCGGACGAAAGGGTAAGAAGAAAGTGGCCACAGCAATAGCTCATAAGATTCTTGTGATTGCCTATCATATTCTTGAAACCGGAAAACCTTACAATGAAATAGGTGCCGACTTTCTTGAAAAGCGAAGATCAATCTCAACTGAGGAACTCATGGTACGCCGACTTACTAAATTAGGCTATAACATAGTCAGAACACCGGAAAACCAGACCAAAGCAAAACCAGCTTAGGTCATAGATCGGTAAGCTAATTCTTTTTAATAGGGGCCCATTATTTCGTGTCCCGGGCATGATTATGGCTATTTTATTCAGAGTTACTTCAGTATTCCAAGTTACCTAGGAACGCATCATTCCAAGTGAGAGGTTTACTCCAAGTTATTTTCTTATCAAAAATACTGATTAACAATCCAAATATAAGCCCAAGAAAAGTTCCGACCACAATACCTACATAACAATTGGTTACAATCCCAACAATTACTCCCATAATAATTCCAAATGGAATTCCTGCTGATAAAAATGTTTTAAAGTTTTCTTTCATTCACTTTCCTCCAAAGTCTCTGAGGTTGGTTCTTTGGACATCTCTGGCTGTCTGATTACCAGATCCGTCTAGTTCTAGGACGACTTTATCTCTGACGTAAACATATTTAGCAATTTGGGTCAGTTGACTTTTTTGGCTACCCTTAAGCCCTCACCGTTGTAGGTGCTAGACACGTTAGAATACAAATTATTTTTCCAACATCTACTACCATATTATCATAAATATAAAAAGAAAGGCCAACAGACTTTTTACGTCCGTTGACCAATTGTTTTAAATATTTTCGGGTTTCTTGATTCAGCCCAGCCCTTTACATTTACTTTCGCTGAATTTAGCCCCTGCTCACTTATTTAGTCATTTGGAATCATTCCACGCAATTGAAGTAATAGTACAATAACTTATTCCTCAAATTGAAATTTCTTAGCATAATAATATTTTAAGATATTGTGGGTACCTATTGAAAATAAAAAACCAAAAAACATCAATCCAATAACTAATAAGGCAACCACCAAGTCTTGACTAACTTTTCCAATTAATAATCTTCCAATTCCTAATCCAAGTATACCCGCTGCAAATATTATTCCCATAGGATTTTCCATCTTCCTTTTAACTTTAAAATACCCTCTCTTAATCAACCTTAAAGTATTTAAAATGCTTACAATATTTATCATTAAATAAGCAGTCATAGTTAATGATATATAATAACTAGGAACTTTCATTTCTGCCTCTGCTATCTTATATGCAGCAACTAATAATGATAATGAAATAAAGGTACTATATATTCCAAAAAAAAGCATTAACTGTATTTTTTTTGTTCAGTATTAATTAATAATAGGCTAACCCTTTGCAGGCTTTTCTTATTCGCTTTTCAAACCATAAATCTAGGACATAGTGAAGATATACATTTGCAAGAATTGGGGAGCATACTCCGCCCTGAGGTGTTCCTTCAGGTGTATCATAAATAATGCCTGCATCAATTATCCCAGATTTTAGGAATCTTGCGATTAGCCTTAATATATTAGGGTCTGCTATTCTGTGTTGAATAAATTTCATTAGCCATTCATGGTCTACATGATCGAAGAAGGCTCGGATATCTGCATCGACAACATAATTGATCTTCCTGTTGTTAACGATTTTGTTTAATACCTTTAATGCATCATGACAGCCTCGCTTGGGACGAAATCCAAACGAGCATTCCAGAAAATCCTGCTCATATACTGCATTTAGTATTCGCGCAAGGGCTGCTTGGACCAGCTTATCTTCGTAGGCTGGAATTCCAAGCGGCCTTTTCTTGTCACTGCCTGGCTTCGGTATATAAACTCGCCTTACAGGTTGCGGTTTGTAGGCTTGCCGTTTCATACGATGGATTAAGTCCTTGACGTTTGCATCAAGATTTGATCCATATTCTTCTTTGGTCACATCGTCTACACCGGCTGCCTTCTTCCCATTCATTTCTTGATGGCACTGTTTTATTGTCTCTTCATTGATAAGATGGGCTAGTGATGTAAACTTTTCTTGTGGTCGCGTTCTAGCTGTCTCTGCTATCCTTGCAAGTTTCGTGTCCATAGGTCTCCTATCTCTGTGTATAGTCTATGTTTCTCTTTTAAGGTCGATGTCGTGTTACCGCCTTCCCTCCACAGGCATTACCCCGCTTCATCAGTAATATGCAGTAATCTGACTCCCTAAGGCATTCGGCCTCCTCACTTTGTTATCGCTTGTTGGCCTTACTTTCTCTGTGTAAAGAGCTCTTAGGGTCTCCCACGTTGACGCATCATAACACTGTGTAGCATGCCAAGGTCACCGACCCCGGGGAAGCTAATATATTCTCGCATAACGACTATATTAGTGTTGTTTTCTACCCTGGTAAAAGTATCAACCTTCCCGATTTGGGATATCGAGGCTCAATCCCTTCAGCTTACGCTTTCGGCCTACTACCTTGCTGTCTACGCTTAACATTACAAGTTACCCGGTAATGTCCAAGACTCGCTATGAGTGATTTGCTAAATCTTACTCAGTGGGAATCCCACCCACTATATGATGCGCCCTTCGTGGCGCACTACCAGTCCCCTTGGGGAGGAAAAGACGACCCCCGAAGACGAACTTCGAAGGCCTTTTCCGACCCGAGCAAAAATATTAAGCCCAATTGCATTTATCAAACATTTTTATGATATTGAATGAAATGACAATTCAGATGTAACTCAACTACATT
>LADV01000319.1 GCA_000961805.1 Peptococcaceae bacterium BRH_c23
ACAGGAAATATGGCCGGAGGTCGAGCTCCAGCAAGTGCTGAATTTACTACACGAGAGCAAGGTCATTTTTGGTATTAGAGAAGATGCTATTCAAGAAGCAGTTGCTTTTCAAGGAAAAGAAATCTCCATAGTGGCTGCGGTAGGTCAGGAACCAACCGGGGTACAGGATTCCCAAATTGTTTATACTTTCCAAAAACAAGTTGCTAACCAAGACAGTCATTTTCAAAGTGGAAAGGTGTTATCGGTTTCAATCGGCGAGGTCTTGGCTGTAAAACAACCCCCAGCAACTGGATATCCGGGGATCGATGTTACTGGAGAGACTGTACCTCCACGTCAGCCTAATGATGAACCAATTCTTATTAAAAGTGGAGTACGTTTAATTAACGATGGGACAGTAGCTGTGGCTAGTATCTCAGGCAAACCGGTTTTGGACGGCTCCGTTCGCAAGTATCTATCGGTTGATCCTGTTTATGTTGTAATCGGAGATGTGGGGATTAATACAGGACACATCAGCTTTAAAGGGAATATTGTTATCACCGGGAGTGTGTTAGACAATTTTAGTGTTGATGCCGGGGGAAGCATTGAAGTCTGGGGAGATGCCATGCTTGCTACCCTATATGCCAACCGGGAAGTAGCAATTCATAAAAATGCTATCTCGGCTAGGATCCAAGCGGGTGGTCTGTCAGTAAACTATAAGCAGATCTTGCAGATGCTCCGAGTGCTCCAAAACCGTCTGGAAAGTATGTTCAATGCTGCAAGGATTCTTAAGAGTCAGCCGGCTTTTTCCACTGCTGATCTACAGGCCAAAGGTGAAGGGCAACTTGTTCAACTGTTGATTGACTTCAAGTACAAAGATATACCAAAGATAATAACCGCTTTTGTCCAGACATTATCTGAGGTAAACAAAGCCTTGGACCCGTTGATTTCGGAAGTTGCCACCGAACTGAAGGATAAACTTTGCAACTTAGGGCCTTTGCGTATGAAAGAACAAGCAGAAGTTGAGATGCTCATTGCCAATGTACAGAAGGCAGTTGAAACTGTAGAGTGGCTAATTTCTACTAAAGTTAATATTACAGTAAATTATGTGCAAAACAGTCTCTTAAGGACCACCGGGGACATCATTGTTACAGGGCAAGGCAGTATTGCTTCGGAACTGGAAGCTGGAGGCAGTATTTTGATCCCCAATGGCAAAGTCAGAGGGGGTCGGCTTATCGCCCGGGACAAAATAAAAATATACGAGCTTGGTTCGCCGACCGGTGATTCGGGAGTTAACATTCAGTTGCTGGATAATTGCTGCATGGAAGCTAAATTTGTACATCCGGTAGTAACAATAGAGCACGGTACCGAACGTCTCCTCATTCAAGAGAATTACCGTTATTTACGGGCGTGGGTGAATGAGGAAGGTTACCTGAAGCTTGAAGGGGTTGCCCAGAAATAAGAAGGAGGAATAAGTTAATGATGCTTGAAATTAAATCGGAAATCATAAATAAAGTAGCTACGCTTCAATTTGACGGGGTTCTAGATATTTCGACAGTTGATTCGGTTCAGACATCTCTGAGTAAGCTTATAGATGTGCATGAGGTCATTTTGGATTTTGAAATGGTTAAGTTTGTCGATTCTACGGGTATAGGCACAATAAGTAAAATTCTTAGAAAACTAGCATCTGAAGGAGTTATTGTGACAATCAGGAATATTCCGGCAGTTGTGTTTGAGGTTTTTGAAATCCTTGGTTTGCCGGAAATATTTGGTGAAGAAGTTTTTCAGATAAAGAAGAGTTAAGTTGAGATTTTTCCTTAGCTTGAGGAGAATACGATGGGCAAAATAAGAGAAATTAGAATGTGGTATCAAAGCAGCATTAGACGGAAAATGACTTTCAAGGTAGCAATTTACGTCAGTTTAATTCTTCTTATGACATTAGTTTCGAATTATATCTTTCACTACATATCTAGTAAAGAATGGTTTCAAGCTGAAGCATCTAATCTAGCGGCGAGCGCAGCATCGTTAATCGATGGTCAGGAACATAACCGCTTACGAACACATACTGATGAGAATAGTGCAGAATACCGTAAAATTCAACAGTTACTCAAAATTTTTCAGGACAATAATTCTGACATTAAATATATTTATACTATGCGAAAATCAAACGAGGAAAATAAGTGGGAATATGTTGTAGATGCAGATACGCAAGACCATCACCACATAGGTGACGATTATGCTGTAGGTAACTATGAAGTCATGGAAAATGCAAATACCGCTTGGGTTGCTGACAATGGATTTCAGACAAGCCAGTGGGGCACTTTTATTACTGGCTTCGCATCAATTAAAGATACCAATGGACAAACCCTTGGCCTTGTATTTGTGATGATAACTGCCAATAGAATGATCAGACATGATATTGGTATTGGATTATGGGCTTTGTTTTTGTTTATATTCGGATTGAGATTAATTATTTACACGACTAATAAGGCGATCAAGAAGTCTACAAAACCGTTAGACGAAATAGTGTTCAGTATCAGGGAATGGCAATTGGGAAACAGGGATTTACAACAAAAGCTAAATATTAAAACAGGCGATGAATTTGAGGTTCTTGGAGAAATCATGAACCAAGCCGCTGACTTATTATTTAAAGAGAAAAGGATGCTGGAGGAGGATCTGGAGAAGAGCAAAATGGAACGAGACAAGATCTTTAATGTGTATAGAGACGTTATTTTTTCCGTAACCCAAGGGAGATTTAACTTACTTAATGAATCTAAATCTAATCCCATATCCTGTGAAGGAAACTTAATAACGGAAGTCAAAATTTTACAACCTGGTGATGTTAACACTGCCAGGGTATTTATTAATAAAGTGCTCGAACAAGAAAAGTATAGTCCCGAAAGAATTAATCACGCAATGCTCTGCGTTTCTGAAGCGGCAACAAATGTGATTAAGCATGCCAACTATGGAATAATGCAGATCCGGAAAATTGACAAGGGTATTCGAGTTGCCATAGCGGATGAAGGGCCGGGAATGGAAATGGATAAGCTGCCGAATATGGTTTTTCTAAACGGTTTTTCTACGAAAATTTCCTGCGGTTATGGCTTCGGAATCATTAATAAGTTCGCAGATAAAATATATCTTACCACGTCAAGGAACGGGACTTTCCTGGCTATGGACTTTTTTGAAAGTTAATAAGTTATAATTAAGTAATAGTTTTAAACAACTCCGGATCCTTAATTTTTTTCATTAGCAGCCTCCGGATATACACATGAAAATCTTTCCCATCGATGCCTGAACTCATTATTAATCTTTCAGGTAAAAGGTGTATGTAATACAATGTTGCAGAAAATTCTGTGTGCCCCATATAGGCACTAAGATATGACACCATGGCCATAACATCTCTGCCTTCATTAACCCAACGCATCATTGTTCTTTTAGCATAATTGTGTCTGAGATCATATGGCCTCGGGTTACCACGTTTTACAAGACCGCTGTTGCGCCAGCAGATTCGGAACTGGTTTGTCATCCAATAGGTAGGAAATCTGCTTCCGTCAACCCTATCAAAGAAGTATGTTCTTGGTTTCTTAAAAGAAGCATATCTGCGACAAAGACTCATCAAATCTTCAGACATAAGAATTCGTCTGTCTTTTTTTCTCTTTGACTGTCTGATGTAGATTTCTCCTGTTTGCAGATTTACATCTTCATATAAAAGTTCAAGCGGCTCTGATGGGCGCATCCCACAGCAGTACATCATTCTGAATAGTACCGGAACAATGTATTCCCTTTCCGGAGCTTCAAAATGGGGCTGTAGGGTATCAAAAGTTTTAAATAGCTTTCGTAATTCAACATCAGTAAAGATATATGGCGTATAGTGTACCGTTTTGACAGAATACTCTTCTCCGGGCACAAAAGTATCCTTTCCAATGGCAGCCTGATACTTTGTGAATGCTCTGAGCCTTGAAATGGCAGAATTGTGAGTTGCATTCGTTTGAAATTGTTTCTGTTGAAGCCATGTGTCCACCATTTCTTTGGTAACGCAGACAGCCTCAGGGTAGGTATTACCGCAGAACACAATGAATTCTTTTATATGTGGTTGATACGTAACTCTGCTATAGCCAATGGCTTCCTTTAGATCAAGCATCTGCTTCTCGTCGAAGGAAAGATAGGGCTTACTTGAATCCATATCAGCATGTCCAAGCATTTGGGAAATAGTTGTGATCGGCACTTCTTCCTTTGCCATCCAGGTTCCAAAGCTTCTTCGTAAACTGTGGAAAGAACGATATGGTTTTTTAGTAACTCCAGCATTAAGACAAGCGTTTTCAATGACTCCATCTAAGGTTGATGTTCCTTTTAAGCCAACAAAAGGTGCATTTTCCCTTAAAAAATATTTAGACAATTTGACTTTGGTCTACCGTTTAAAATGTAATCAGCTATGGCATTACTAATTTGACCATTGATTGGAAGCTTTACTGGCTTCCCAGTTTTGCTTTGAATTATGCTTATTTCGCCAGATTTCCAATCGATATCTGAAAGTTTCAGTTTCACAATGTCGATTCCACGAAGACCGGTTCCACATGCCAGTAGGATGATAGCATAGTTACGTTTGCCAATGGATGCAGTTGTGTTAATCTTTGTTAGAATTCTTGAAATTTCTTCTTTAGAGAATGCTGCAATAATTCTTTTAGGGTTTGATTTAGGTGCAAAGTAATTAAAATCAAACTTGAGGTCTATTGCCTCAACTGACCTCAGGTAATTAAGTAGGACTCTTAAAGAATAAATAACGTATCCCATGCTTCCAGAATTACTGTCATGGGCAAAGCAAATGAATTCTTTGATAACATCAGATGATATATCGTCTGCGCTCAAATGTTTGTCTTCGATGAAACTGAAAAATTTCCGCATGATTGAATGTAGCTTGTAGTTAAAACCATCTTTTAACTTTGTTGTAGCTAATGCCGCTTCTATTAAGACAAGTGCTTCCTCGCTCGGCAAAAATACTTTTGTGTTCACATCGGGTTTAAATCTAACAGCCCCTGTTTCAGCATATTCTCGGATGTAATTCAAGGACTTAATCGATGCGGGAACCGTGACCCTAAGTGAAGCCGTCTGCACCCGGGATGATATTATGACGTATTTGATTAGCAAGGGCCTGCCGCCCAATACGGCGTTTAAGATCATGGAGCTGGTTCGTAAAGGAAAGGCTTTAGCGAACCCTGAAAAATGGGCCGAATATGAAGCTTTAATGAGGGAGCATAAGGTCCCGGAATGGTATATCGATTCCTGCCGAAAAATAAAATACATGTTTCCTAAAGCCCATGCTGCTGCCTATGTCATGATGGCCTTCCGCATAGCCTGGTTTAAGGTGCACATACCCCAGGCTTATTACGCAGCCTATTTCACCATTCGAGCAAAGGCCTTTGACGCTGAATTTATGATCTTCGGCAAAGAAAAGGTTAAGGCTAAAATGAAGGAAATTGAGGAGCTGGGTAACGTTGCCACCCCTAAAGATAAGGATATGTACGATGACTTGGAATTGGTTTTGGAAATGTATGAAAGGGGCTTTAAATTCCTGCCCATTGATTTATACAAATCCCATGCC
>LADV01000333.1 GCA_000961805.1 Peptococcaceae bacterium BRH_c23
TTAATTTCAGCCGCGATTACATGCGGCGTGCGTCCGCTGATGACATCAGGTACTGTATCAGGCATGATATCCACACTCCTTGAGGCTAATTTTACTCATAGGATATGTGGCCAGGCTTAAGAGTGTGACAACCTCAGTCGTCAGGCTTTTTAATCTAGGGAGTACCCCAGCGGGAGCCTTCGCGTTCATCTTATTTTTCTTTACTATGTAACAACCTGGACGGCCATAACATAAGATACTGTATCCCCGGCGTTTAAGCCTGGGGCGGATCGAAAAGGGAAGAAACCCGCTGCTCTTTAAGAGTTCAGCGGGCTTCTTCTTTATTGTCATTATCCTATTCAAGATATGAAAGTGGTGCCTTAATCAAAAGCTTACTTTTTCGGAGGTTTCTCAGGCACCGGTCCCTCTTTTCGAGACCCTTGCCTTTTTAGGTCTAACTCTACAATTTTGCAATAATCCTATTCTATTGTTTCCCTAAAAATCTCTGAATTCTCCCAACTGCTTCCCGCAGAACACTTTCTTCTTGAACCATCGCGATTCGCACATAGCCTTCACCGTGATCCCCAAACGCCAGCCCTGGCACCACAATCACGCCCGCTTCACGAGCCAACTCCCTGGCAAAGGTTACCGAGTCTTGTTTTGTCGGTACTGGTGCCCAGATAAACATTGAACCTTTAGGAATTGGTATATTCCAACCTGCTGAGGCACAGCCCTCGATTAAAATATCCCGTCGCCTTTGATAAGCATTCCTATTTTCTTCGACTGAGTCCTGCACAGAACTGAGAGCAAACGCACCGGCCTTTAATACCGGGGCAAACACTCCATAATCAATATTCGATTTGAGTTGAGAGAGAGTTCCTATGACGTCAGCATTTCCAACGACAAACCCTAACCGCGCCCCGGCTAAATTGTACGTTTTAGAGACAGAGTGAAATTCAATTCCGACCTCTTTTGCCCCTCGAACTTGCAAAAAGCTCACAGGTCGATATCCTTCAAAGGCTAATTCAGAATAAGCTACATCATGGCAAATGAGAAGATCGTACTCCTTTGCGAACTCCACAACCTCTTCAAAAAATGAAAGAGTGGCCACTGCTGCAGTGGGGTTATTCGGATAATTCAAAAGCATGAGTTTCGCTTTACGGGCTATGTCTGGATCAATCTTGCGGAGATCTGGCAAAAAGCCATTTTCCTCTAATAGTGGGACCGCAACTTTCTCTCCACCGGCCAGTATCAGACCCGCGGTATAAATCGGATATCCTGGATCAGGAATTAATGCCATATCGCCTGGATCTATATAAGCTAAGAAAATGTGAGCCAGTCCATCCTGAGAACCCATTAGAGGAAGTACCTCAGTTTCGGAATTCAGCGACACTCCAAATCGATCTAGATACCATGCTGCACAAACCTTGCGAAATTCTTCTGTTCCTCGAGTGAGGGTATAGCCATATTGGGTTTCGTCAAGAACGGCCTGACTGAGAACCTGGCGGATTTCCATAGCTGGGGCTCGATCCGGACTTCCAATACTTAGATTAATTAATACTTTTCCCTCTTTTTCTAGTTCCTTTTTTAAGTTGTCCATTTCCGTAAAAACTGACGCTCCTAAACCTTCTAGACGTTTCGCTGGTTTGTACATTATTTCTTAATTACCTCCGGCTCACCATAGTTGACACCTAAGGTGTCGACCGTCACACTCTTCATGACCTGGTCTTGATTAGGTTTATCCTTTGCCTTTTCACCACTCGGAGTATTGACTATTTTATCCACAGTCTCCATGCCACTAATCACTTTACCAAAGGAGGCATATTCTTTGTCTAAGCTCGGATAAGTCGCTGCCATGATAAAAAATTGGGAGCCTGCTGAGTCTTTACTTTGCGGTGTTCTGCCCATCGAGATCACGCCACGTTCATGCTTCAGATTATTTTCAAAACCGTTATTCGTAAATTCTCCCTTAATGCTATAACCTGGTCCCCCAGTACCATTTCCGTTCGGATCTCCGCCTTGAATCATAAACCTGGGAATTACTCGATGAAAGATCAACCCGTTATAAAACCCCTTTTGAGCCAAAGATATAAAGCTTTTCACAGTATTAGGAGCGACATTAGGATAAAGCTCCACTTTGATCTGCTCTCCGCTTTCCATAGTAATTGTGACAATCGGATTATTCTTGACAGTGGGTGTCTCCACTTTACTTTGAGTTTGAGTATCATCTTTATTCGGAGGTGGTGAACTGACAGTATTAGGGGTCTGTGATCCGCACCCAATGGTTGCTAGGATTAAAACAAACGCAAAAAATAATAACCCGTATTTAAGCTTCTTCATAATTCTTCCCTCCAATAATTCTCTAGCTACCGATCTACCCATAATAGTATACCATCTTTTCAAGTACAAGTTATACAAGTCAGGGAAGGTTCTTGACTTGAACTTGACTTGCATACTCTCTCATACCATGTTCAAACTCCAGCGCCAAACAGCGCGTTGAGAGCGAAGCAATTCAACCGTTCCACGCCCTCGTCGTTCCAACCACCGTCGTTCTAAGACCTACGTCGACCCCAGCCAGAGGGTGTGATTTTGCGAAGCGAACCCGTTAGGCAAAGTCGCGTCAACCAGGCTTAGATGACTCGGCACCAGAACGGCACAGGTTCACATTCTGAATAGCCCAGAGGTTTGCCGTTCTCGCCGAGTCATCAAGCATGGTAGCGACGGCGCCGTGGGTGAGCGCAGCAACTTCACACCCTCCTAATCTAAATTCTTCTTAAACTTCTTGGCTGCGATTCCCACCAAGATGATTGCAAATGCACATAAGATGAGCGTGTCCTGCCAAAGGTACTCCATCCCTACCCCTTTGAGGAAAATTCCCCGCACGATTTCCAAAAAATACGTCAACGGAAATAATCCGCCTATAACCTTTAAGAGAGTCGGCATCGTTTCCCGAGGAAAGATGAAGCCCGACAATAGAATCGAGGGCAAAATCAAGATGAACGTCATTTGCATGGCCTGAAGTTGAGTCCTAGCGACACTGGAGATCAACAGCCCGATGGCTAGAATGGTAAACAAAAAAATGGTGGATAAGAGCACCAGAAGGGGAATACTTCCTGCCGGCATAACCCCAAACCAGAAAATCCCAGTCGCTAAAATTAAGGACAGAGAGACAAACCCGATCAACAAAAACGGGAGAAGCTTTCCCATCAGCAATTCAAGCGAACGAATAGGGGTAACGACCACTTGCTCCATGGTCCCACGTTCCTTTTCTCGAACAATCGAAAACGACGTTAACATAGTGATCACATTTTGCAGGATCAGACCGATCAAGGCCGGAATGTTAAAGACCATCGACTTCATGTCCGGGTTGTACCAGACTCTGGTCTCGATATTAAGCGGCATGTTTGTACCCGCTGCCGCACCTCTAGCAGCAAGCCGAACCCCCTGAATTTCCAAAGATTTATTCAGACCCAACATCTGAACCGCGGACATAGCCGCCCGAGCAACGGTAGGATCGGAGCCGTCGACTAAAACCTGTACATCACCCTGCCCATTATCCCTTTGTAACTCTTTGCCAAAATCAGGCGGGATAATGACTGCCACCCGAGCCTTACCACTATCCAGATAGCCTTCGATCTGATGATAACCTTGGACATAATCATCGGGATCTAAATATTGGGTGTTACGGATTGAGGTTATAAACTCACGACTATCGGTAGTTTGAGATTGATCCCAAACCACGGTAGGAAGGTGGTCTACATCCGTATTTACGGCATAACCAAACAGGAGGAGCATACCGATCGGCATAACAATCGCCATGATTAAGCTGGCGCGATCTCGTCGGATATGGATGAATTCCTTTCTCAAGACTGCTAAAAAACGTACCCAGGAAAATCTTCCCATTAGCCTCGCCCCCCTTTCTTGAGGGTGAGATTGCGAGGATCATCCGAGGCTTCATGTTCAACGTAATAAATGAAAAGATCATCTAAATTATCTTTAGCCTCTCTTTTTTTCATATCGTCCGGCGAACCAAAGGCAATTAACCGCCCATAGAAAACAAAACCCAAGTAATCACAGGTTGCTGCTTCATCCATGTAGTGGGTGCTGACTAAAATCGTCATTCCTTCTTTCGCTAACTGGTGGATCAAATCTAAGAAAATACGCCGTGAAACCGGGTCCACCCCAGCTGTCGGTTCATCAAGAATAAGCAATTGGGGATTATGAAGTAACGCACAAGCTAAAGCCACTCTTTGCTTCCATCCACCTGAGAGGGAAGAGACTAACTGGGTGGTTCGCTCGCTCAAGCCGATCCGCTCAATGACCCGCGCTTTCTGTTCTTGGGCTGCTTTTCCATGTAGACTGTATACCCCTGCATAGAAGTCAAGATTCTCACGCACGGTTAGATCTTCGTAGAGACTAAACTTTTGGGACATATAGCCAATACGCTGTTTGATTTCCTCAGGTTGTGTCAAGACGTCATACCCCAACACAGTAGCCTGACCCTCTGTCGGAACCAAAACTCCACAAAGCATGCGGATGAGGGTTGTCTTCCCAGCACCATTTGGCCCGACAAAACCCATAATCTCTCCGGCAGGAAGTTGAAAGCTTACTCCTTGAACTGCCGTATACGTGCCAAACCGTTTGACCAAACCCTGGCAATCAATCGCCAAATTCATTTTGCCTCACTCCTTTACTCCAGGGTCACATCTGCTGGCATACCTGCTTTCAACTGGTCTTTACCTTCTGTAATGGTTATTTTAACAGCGTATACTGTCGTCGTTCGTTCTTCCTTTGTCTGGACGTTCTTCGGAGTAAATTCCGATTGATTACTGATATATTGGATCTGTCCTTTAAACGTCTTGTCAGGGTATGAATCAGCCGCAATAGCAACCGTCCCGCCCATTTTTATCTGACTCAACTTGGCTCCCGGGATATATATTTTAATCCACAAATCATTGGGATCCAGAATCGTTACGAGGCTTGTGCCGGGATTGACAACTTGACCTAACTCAACATTTTGATAGAGTACCTGGCCACTAACAGGACTTTTAATAATCAGCTTGCTTAAGCCCAGTTCTGCCGTCTTAATGGACTGAGCTGCAATATCAACAGCCGCTTTCTGAGCCTGAATGGTCGGTTGAGTATAACCAGCTTGGGCTTGGTCCAAACTGGCCTGTGCTACATTTACACTCGCTTGAGCGCTCAGATATTGGGCTTTTAACGTATCAATTTTATTTTGCTGTGCATCCACAACCTGTTTACTAATAGCACCACTCTCGTATAGTTTTTGATTATTGACAAGATTATCTTCTTCAAATTTAAGATTCGGTTCCAGTGTAGCCATATTAGCCTTCGCCTGGCTCACCACTTGCTCAAGCCTACGGATTTCCTCCACTCGTGCCCCTCCTAAAAGGTCGTTGAGTTTAGCTTGGGCCTGAGTCTGTTGAATCTTCGCGATATCCAAGGAAATTTTAGCCTGACTGTCATCTAGTTTGGCAATAACGTCCCCTGTTTTTATGACCTGACACTCACTGACTAGTAACTCGACGATTCTGCCGCCAAGCTCTGCTTGCACTGGAATTTCAGTTCCTTCAATCGTTCCAGAATACGTGTTTGAGTCTGCTGAACGGTTAAGATACCGCTCCCCCAAGACCGATAGGGTAATAAGAACTAGAATAATGACTAAGACTGCAGCCTTTTTTCTCACGACTTCTCTCCTCCCTCTCCTTGAACTCAGACTATGTTTCCCTTCGTAAATCGCTAAGATTTGCATTGAGTTTTTACGTCCTTACTTAATGAGTAACCCATTAAAAAAGAGCTCTAGCATATTATCAGCCGCCTCATCGATTGTTTTTTCCGGAGATAAGCCTGGAAAAACGTGATTGAATATACCGTAAAACAGAACCATCGCCATAAAACTTCGCATCAGGGATAGAAACGGAAGAGGTCTAAAATCCCCCTGTTCTACACCCTTTTCGAACCAAGGCTTGACGATAGTAATACCCTGCTCTAGGATTCCTTGAAATAAGGCCTCTCTAACTTCGCTGTGGTACTGCGCTTCAGCAAACATAAAGCGAAAAAGCCCGTCATTTTCATTGATAAGCTCCAAGCGATTCTTCAGAAAACACCGGAAAAATTCCACTGGGGTTGCTTCTTTGTGTTCCTTGTCCAGATAGATGATCCCATCTAAGACTTTCGGTTTCAGAACCCCAACCAGCAATTCCTTCTTAGTGGCAAAATGCCGAAAAATAGTCCCTTCAGCGACACCTGCTGCACGGGCTATTTCCGCAGTCGTTGAACCATTAAAACCTTTTTGTGTGAAAACCATCAGAGCTGCTTCAAGAATATCTTGACGCCGCTCTTCTGCTGTTTTCTTGCTACGGGTTTCCCGTTGCTTATTCTCTTGCTTTGACTTCATAAGCTCCTCCAAATTGTTAAATTCACCGCCAAATTTAAAATGAGTGATTACTCACTTATTTTATCTATTCGTTGAACCTTTGTCAATTATAATTATTAGTGGGTCAAGTTGCTAGTAAACAAAAGGCGCACATTAAGCTTTAATGCACGCCTCGAGATCTTCATTTTTTTGGCAAACGGTTTTCTGATTACTTCACTGCACTTTATAAATATCCAATCCATCATTATTCCAATCAGACAACGTCCGCATTACTAACCGCTAATCTAGCCTTGATCCAACTCACTATCTCCGTCGTGGTTGCCCCCGGGGTAAACAAGGCTTCGGCATGTCCAGCCTCTATAAGGGTCGCGATATCTTCCTCAGGGATTGTCCCTCCGCCCATCAGTAAGATGTCTTCAGCATTCTGCTCTTTCAGCAGTTCCTTAATTCTTGGGAAAATCGTCATGTGTGCCCCAGATAGAACACTGATTCCTATTAAATCGACATCTTCTTGGATCGCTGCTTCCACAAGTTGTTCCGGGGTTTGATGCAATCCTGAGTAGATGACTTCCATACCGGCATCACGCAGGGCCCGGGCGATCACTTTCGCACCCCGGTCATGTCCGTCTAAGCCTGGCTTACCCACCAAGACACGAATACGAGCCTTCTTCATAACGTTCCCTCCCACAATGTCCTAAAATACGGCTTGTTCTCGGTACTCCCCGAAGACCTCTTTGAGGACAGCAATCATTTCTCCCTCAGTGGCATAAGCCCGCACAGCTTCGATTATCTTCGGAATCATATTATCTGATCCCTGAGCCGCCTCTTTCAAATCAGTCAATGTGGTCTGAACCCGAAGGTTATCCCGACTTTCTTTTAAAGCCTTAAGCCCTCGCACTTGAGATCTCTCAACTTCAGGGTCAATTTTCAACAAGTCAATTTCGACTTTGCCCTCAGTGACAAATTCATTGACACCGACAATAATCCGATCCTTGCTTTCGATCTCTTGTTGATAGCGATACGCAGCATCAGCAATTTCTTGCTGGAAGAAATTCTCTCGGATAGCACCCAGTACCCCACCCAACTCAGCAATTTTACGGAAATACTCTTCAGCACCTTCTTCCATCTGGTTGGTCAAGGCTTCCACAAAATACGAACCAGCTAGAGGATCGATGGTATTCACGACACCCGTTTCATAAGCGAGAACTTGCTGGGTTCGAAGTGCAATCTGAACTGCCTTTTCCGAGGGCAACGCCAACACCTCGTCCATGGAGTTCGTATGCAGCGACTGAGTTCCCCCTAGCACGGCTGCCATAGCTTGATAGGCTGTTCGCACGATGTTATTTTCTGGTTGAGGACCAGTCAGAGAACACCCGGCGGTTTGAGTGTGGAAGCGCATCAGTAGACTCTCTTCCTTTTTGGCCCCGTATTTTTCCTTCATGCGGCGTGCCCAGATTCGTCGCGCCGCGCGATATTTGGCGATCTCTTCGAAGAAATCCGTATGCGAGTTAAAGAAGAACGACAAACGAGGCGCAAAGTCATCCACATCTAGACCTGCTTTGATACCTGCCTCAATATAAGCAAATCCATCAGCGAGAGTAAACGCCAATTCTTGTAAGGCAGTTGCTCCCGCTTCCCGAATATGGTAGCCGCTAATGCTGATGGTATTCCACTTAGGCACATTATCTTTGGCATACCTAAAGATATCCGTAATCAGACGTAAGGAAGGCTCAGGAGGGAAAATCCATGACTTTTGAGCGATATATTCTTTTAAAATATCGTTTTGCAGGGTTCCCGTTAATTTTTGGGCGGGTACACCCTGTTTTTCCGCTGCCACAATATACATGGCCCAAATGATGGATGCTGGCGCATTGATGGTCATAGAGGTACTGACTTTGTCCAGTGGGATATCCTTGAACAAAGTTTCTACATCTGCCAGAGAATCGATGGCCACTCCGACACGGCCAACCTCTCCATAGGCACGCGGATGATCCGAATCATAGCCCATAATGGTCGGCATATCAAAAGCAATACTCAGACCAGTTTGGCCCTGGCTGAGTAAGAACTTATACCGTTCATTCGATTCTTTAGCTGTGGCAAACCCGGCAAACTGTCGCATGGTCCAGAGCCGTCCACGGTACATATTTGAGCGAACTCCACGGGTATAGGGATATTCACCAGGATTTCCTAAGTCACGTTCGTAATCGATTTCGGCTGTATTTCCAGGTGTATAGAGCGGATCGATCGGAACACTAGAAACCGTATAAAACGGACCTTTTCGCTCCCTCTGAGTGTCATAGTTCGCTTTCCAGCGCAAGAAATTATCATTTACACTCATCCTATCTGTCCCCCTTTAAAACGCTCTTCCCATAACCTCTCAGCTAGTTCGTAGGAATCACCTTGATCCATTTCTCCCCCTTTAGTTTGGGCAACTTCCCAAACATTTTCGAAAACTTCCTGCAGTTTATCTTCCCAATGGCGCCAGACCTCCCGACGGAGACGCGCCTTACGTCGTTCATCCTTTTGCCCAGATTCTCTCAGGTAGGCTTGATGAGCCCCAATCTTTTCATATAAAATCTCTACCCCGTTTTGGCTAAGAACGCTGGTAAGTACAACAGGTGGACGCCAAGCTTTCCCATCGCAACTCAAGTTTAACATCATCTCGATGTCATTCTTCATGCGCTCGGCCCCTGGCAAATCTGATTTATTGACCACAAAGACATCTGCGACTTCCATAATTCCCGCTTTAATGGCCTGAATTCCATCCCCCGTCCCGGGGTTAAGGACAACTACGACGGTATCTGCAATTTGCATAATCTCCAGTTCAGACTGACCGACTCCGACCGTTTCCAAAAGAAGCCGCCCATATCCTCCGCCCTCTAAAATGCGTAAGACATCGGCTGTTGAACGAGTCACTCCCCCTAAATGTCCCCGAGTCCCCATGCTGCGAATAAAGACGTCCCGATCTGTCCCATGGGCCTGCATACGAATTCGGTCTCCCAAAATAGCCCCCCCGGAATACGGACTACTAGGATCGACTGCCACAATACCCACCCTTTCGTCTTGTACACGGTAGTGTTTTGTCAAAGCCTCGACTAACGAACTTTTGCCCGCTCCTGGAGGCCCTGTTATTCCTACAACCATCTGATGTCCTGTTTGTTTTAGGACAGAACGCATAATATACGCTCGTTCAACATCGTCTTCAACCCAAGAGATGAGTTTGGCGACAGCCCTGCGATCTCGGTCAAAAAGACGTGCTATCCATTGATCCAGTGTTTCTTTATTCAAAATTCCATCCCTGCCTTTGCCTCCACCCCTCGATGGTAAGCATGTCTTTGCTCAGTCATTTCAGTGATAGTATCTGCGATTTCCATTATCTCGGGTGCTGCATAACGACCTGTCAAAACCAAATTGAGATGAAGTGGTCGCTTTTTGATTAAATCTAGGACCTGATCAACCGATATTAATTTGAAAGCAACCGCGACAAGGAGTTCATCAAGGACCACTAAGTCAAATTTGTCCTCTTCAAGCCAGCGCTGAGCAAGTTTAAGCCCATCTTGGGCCATCTGAATGTCAATTGGATCTGGATTTTCGTACGATACAAAGGATTCCTGTCCTGATTGTACTAACGTAAAGTTGGGTAACACGGAGGCTAGTTTTACTTCTCCGTAATTCTTACTCCCTTTCATGAATTGAAGAAATCCGACAGATTGGTTATGTCCAAGTGCTCTCATACATAACCCTAAAGACGCTGTTGTCTTGCCTTTTCCATTCCCGGTATAAACCAGTATAAGTCCTGACACGCCTCCCTTTACCCCCTTTCTTTCATCTTTCACATAGCATTAACATTATGTCTTCGAGCTTCGATCCCTTTTTCCTTGTCTAATTACAGATATATTTAGTATTTTATTCAGAATATATAGAATTATTTATGCAACTTTTATGCCAACGTCCTATTTTTAATAGCTATCATGTTTTGTTTTATTAACAACCCCAAGGCTTACAGGCCTTTTGAGCGTGCGAATTTTGAAAATGTCTAGTTTCTTAATATGTACACGTTTGAATACATTTTTGAATTAATAATCGCAATTGGTGTTAGTCTCCAGACCTAAGAACCTATGTCAACTAACGAATACACGTATACATCCGTAGACACGAAAGTAGCGACCCACATAACAATTCTAGATTCGCAAAAGTTCTCTCCGCTTCGTTCTGTTAAACTAAGTGTAAGCTAAAAAAATAAACCAAGACCCAAAGTTCTAATGCACTTCGGATCTTGGTGGTTAGTTTTTAACTATCACTATCTCCTATGATTTAGTGAGAAAGACTTCCTGAGTTTAAACGAAACCTATGATGCCTTGTAGGAAAATGAGGATAAAGGCACTAACGACTGGTATAAGCAGGGACGTAACGAAAATGTCTTTATAAGAGTCCTTATGCGTGAGCCCAACAATACCTAACAGCGTGATTACTGCACCATTATGGGGCATCGTATCCATCCCGCCTGAGGCTATGCTAGCGACTCGGTGCAGGAGTTCGGGATTTACATTAACTCTGGTCGCCCATTCTAAATATTGTTTTCCAAAGGTATCTAGAGCAATACTCATGCCACCTGAGGCAGAACCTGTAATGCCAGCTAAAACGTTAACGGTGACTGCTTCCGAGGGAAGTGGACTGCCACTTTGGCCGATGCCCAATAAGAAATTAGCAATCGATTTAAAACCTGGCAGAGTTTTAATAACATTACCATAGCCAACTTCAGAAGCCGTATTCATCACAGCTAGCAAGGAGCCGATTGCTCCAGCATTGATAGCCTTGGCAAGATTTCCTTTCATGGTCTTGGGATTGATAAGGACTGCGATGGTTATCCCAACTACGAGGGCAATGATTAGGGCCCAGTTATTCATAGTTCCGGTAATTCCGGCTTTAGCAATATTATAGGGTGCTTGAGTTACCCAACCAGCAATATCCCAGGTCGGAAAAATAAACTTTTGTAGGATCAGCGTAACCACTAAGACTGAAAGCAAAGGTAGTAATGCCAGATAGGGACTAGGCAGGTGTTTATCTTTAACTTGATCCGGTTCCTGTAGAGTATGCTGACCATATCCTTCCCCCGCAGCTTGTGCTTGTCGTTTACGATATTCCAGCCAGTACATACCGCCGCCAAAAATCATGAGTGCGGCTAGCGTACCAAACACGGGTGCAGCATATAAATCCGTATTGAAGAACTTCATGGGTATCGCGTTTTGAATCTGGGGAGTACCGGGTATTGCTGTCATGGTGAAGGTAAAGGCACCTAAAGCGATCGTTCCTGGTAAAAGACGCTTTGGAATATTTGCTTCTCTAAACATGGATGCTCCAAAGGGATAAACAGCGAAGGCGACCACAAAAAGGCTAACCCCTCCATACGTTAGAATCGCTGCTGATAAGACAACCGCTAAAATAGCCTGCTTGGCTCCAACTTTGTTGACGATTGCTTTGGCAATCGACTCGGCAGCTCCGGATTCTTCCATTACTTTACCGAAAACGGCACCGAGCAGGAAGAATGGAAAATAGACCTTAAGATAATTCGCCATATTGGGGAGAAATACTTCTGTATAGGTTGGCATTAAAGCCATGCCAGAGAATACCGCCGCCAAAAGAGCAAAGACTGGCGCAAAAAAGATGACTGAAAAACCTCGATAAGCCATGTACATAAGCAAGACCAAACTCAGGATAATTCCAAGAACCGCCAATGAAATGCACCTCCAATTTAATTATGGTCACAACTTTCATGTTCCGAATTGTAAAAACC
>LADV01000116.1 GCA_000961805.1 Peptococcaceae bacterium BRH_c23
AGTCGTCCCCCTTCCTTACAATGTTTTACCAACTGGCCTTCGTGATCCCAGGAAGTTCCCCTTTGTGAGCCAACTCCCGGAAGCAAACCCGGCAAATTCCGAATTTCCGCATGTAAGCATGGGGACGTCCACAAAGCTTGCAACGGTTATGCGAACGTACTGCGAATTTTTGTCCCCTGTTTTGGCGGACAACCATTGATGTCTTAGCCACGTTCTTGAACCTCCTTTTCTCTAATCACGGTATGGCATTCCGAATCCGCGAAGCAACTCACGCGCTTCCTCGTCCGTCTTAGCCGTTGTTACGAAGACTACATCCATTCCACGAAGCTTATCGATCTTGTCATACTCCATTTCTGGGAAGATCAACTGTTCCTTAATTCCTAGTGTGTAATTTCCACGTCCGTCAAAGGCTTTCGCAGAAATACCTCGGAAGTCACGAACACGCGGCAGTGCAACATTTAAGAGTCGATCCATAAATTCATACATCCGTTGACCACGCAAAGTCACTTTACAGCCAATAGGCATTCCTTCACGAAGCTTGAATGTTGAAATGGATTTCTTTGCCCGTGTGACAACCGGTTTTTGTCCCGAGATCTTCATCATGTCTCCAACTGCAGAATCGATCGCTTTGGAGTTTTGAACCGCCTCGCCAACGCCCATGTTAAGCACAATTTTATCCATTTTAGGGATTTGCATAACGTTTTTATAAGCAAACTTCTGCTGTAGGGCAGGAGCTATTTCGTTTTGGTATTTATCTTTCAGACGAGCCACTGAGATCCCTCCTTTCGCAATTAGTGTTTATCCGGGAGATTCACACCGCAATGCTTACAGATGCGAACTTTACCATTTTCCGTCACCTTGACACTGACACGTGTCACGGACTTACACTCTTGACAATATAACATGACGTTTGAACTGGCCATCGGAGCCTCTTTGGAAACAATGCCACCTTGAGGCATACTTTGAGAAGGTTTGGTATGACGCTTAATGAGGTTGGCCTTCTCAACGACCACACGACCCTTCTTGAGAATCACATCGATAACTTTGCCTTTTTTGCCGGCATCCTTACCGCTGATGACCATGACGTAGTCGCCCTTTTTAACGTGGATCTTTGCAGTTTGTACCTTATGCTTTGTAGCAGCCACTTTCTTCACCTCCACCTATCATGGTGTCTTAGATAACTTCCGGTGCCAGGGAAATAATTTTCATATAATTATCGCGAAGTTCGCGCGCAACTGGTCCGAAGATACGGGTGCCACGAGGGCTCTTGTCGTCTTTAATGAGGACAGCTGCGTTTTCGCTAAACCGAATATAGGAACCGTCGGAACGACGAATTTCTTTCCTAGTCCGTACGATAACAGCTTTAACAACTTCCCCTTTTTTGACAACGCCCCCTGGCGTTGCTTGTTTAACCGAAGCAACAATAATATCGCCAATCGTAGCATACCGGCGCATTGATCCGCCCAGCACACGAATACACATTAACTCTTTAGCGCCGGAGTTGTCACCAACTCTAACCCTAGTTTGTACCTGGATCATTCCCATTGACCCCCTTCCGAACTTATATAGACCGTTTTAGAGAGCAGCAACTGATCTCTCAGTAATCTCAACCACACGCCAACACTTATCCTTGCTCAAGAGGCGAGTTTCCATGATCGAAACAGTATCCCCTACGCGGGCATCATTGTTCTCGTCATGAGCCTTATAGTTTTTTGTGCGAGTAATCGATTTTTTGTATACTGGGTGACGTTCGGTAATTTCTACCGATACAACGACAGTTTTATCCATCTTGTCACTGATAACTTTGCCATACCGTAGCTTACGTTGGGCTCTTTCCATGTTAAAATGCCTCCTTTCTCACCTTAGGCACGTTCAATCTTTAACTCGCGTTCGCGAAGTATCGTTTTACCGCGAGCAATTCCTTTGCGGACTTCTCTGATTCGCATTGGGTTATCAAGTTGACCCGTTGCCAATTGGAAACGCAAATTAAACAGTTCGGTTTTGAAGTCGTCGATTTCCTTTAGTACTTCTTCATCTGTTAGATCACGGAAATCTTTAGTTTTCATTTGCGTCACCTCCTTCTTGATCTGCACGGGTAACGAACTTACATTTGATCGGGAGTTTGTGCATGGCTAAGCGGAGAGCCTCACGTGCTTGTTCTTCTGTTACGCCGTTTAACTCAAACATCACGCGACCTGGTTTTACCACTGCAACCCAGTATTCTGGTGAACCTTTACCACTACCCATACGTGTTTCAGCAGGTTTTGCTGTAATAGGCTTATCCGGGAAGATTTTAATCCAGACTTGACCACCCCGTTTAATAAAGCGAGTCATTGCAATACGTGCAGCCTCTATTTGACGGTTCGTAATCCAGGCACTTTCTAAAGCCATAAGACCAAACTCACCAAAAGTAATGGTGTTACCTCGTGTAGCTTTACCAGATAACTTACCACGATGTTGTTTCCGATGTTTCACTCTGGCTGGGACTAGCATTTAGTTTCCTCCTTCCACCTGAGCGACGACCTTCTTGGCGGGAAGAACCTCACCTTTATAAATCCAAACCTTGATACCGATTTTACCGTATGTGGTATTGGCTTCGGCAAATCCGTAGTCAATATCGGCACGTAGTGTATGAAGGGGTACTTTTCCTTCAAGATACCATTCGGTTCGGGCAATTTCAGCTCCAGCCAATCGACCGCTGCATTGAATTTTAATCCCTTGGGCACCTGTCCGCATTGTTCGGCCAACTGTTTGTTTCATGGCCCGACGGAAGGATACACGTTTTTCAAGTTGTAGTGCAATGTTTTCAGCCACCAGTGTGGCGTCCATTTCAGGTTTCTTTATTTCTACAATATTTACAGCGACTTGTTTGCCGGTAATGGCTTCAAGCTGCTTGCGCAAGTTTTCAACTTCTGTACCACCGCGTCCAATGACAATACCTGGTTTGGCAGCATAGACTGAAACTTTGACGCGACTAGCTGCACGTTCTATCTCAACTTTAGGACAACCAGCTTGTTTAAGTTTTTTCTTTACGAACTCCCGAATCTTCAAATCCTCATGAAGGAGTTCCATGTAGTTCTTGCCTGCATACCAACGGCTTTCCCAGTCGCGGATAATTCCGACGCGGAGGCCTTTGGGATTTACCTTTTGACCCACTGTTTAGCCCTCCTTCTTCTCGCCCACAACCACAGTAATGTGACTCGTCCGTTTCCGGATTTGGTCAGCACGTCCCATAGCTCGAGGCTTGATGCGTTTTAAAGTCGGTCCCTGATCCACACAAATTTCAGTAATTATCAATTCATCAACATTCATATCATAGTTGTGTCCTGCATTTGCGACTGCAGACTTCAGTACCTTCACCACATCATCAGTGGATCCGTTGGGTGTAAACTGAAGAATAGCGAACGCATCACTGACCTTTTTGCCGCGGATCAGATTGACCACCTGGCGCACCTTACGAGGAGAGATACGTACATATTTCGCCATTGCTTTTGCTTGCATGTGCCTTAACCTCCTCTCGAATTAACGTAAGCCGCTGGATTTTTCGCTGCCAGCATGGCCCTTATAGGTGCGAGTAGGCGAAAACTCTCCTAGTTTATGCCCGACCATGTCTTCAGTAACATAAACCGGAACATGTTTTCGTCCATCGTGAACCGCAATGGTGAGTCCGACCATTTGCGGGAATATTGTTGAGCGTCTGGACCACGTCTTAATGACGCGCTTTTCACCGGATTCGTTCATTGCTTCTACGCGTTCAAGTAAACGAGGTTCGACGAAAGGTCCTTTTTTAAGAGATCTACTCATTTATGGGCCTCCTTTCGACTACTTACTGCGCCGTTTCACGATAAAGCGATTCGACGGATTTTTCTTTTTCCGTGTTTTAGCTCCCAGAGCAGGTTTGCCCCAAGGAGTGCACGGGTTACGACCAATCGAGTTACGGCCTTCTCCACCACCATGTGGGTGATCGACTGGGTTCATGACAGAACCTCGGACTGTTGGGCGAATTCCCATCCAACGTGATCTTCCAGCTTTACCGACGTTAATATTCTCGTGGTCTAAGTTTCCAACTTGACCGATAGTTGCTCTGCACTCAATTCGAATCATGCGCATTTCACCCGATGGCAGTCTTAAGGTAGCATAGGAGCCTTCTTTAGCCATGAGTTGTGCAGATCCTCCAGCTGAGCGAACCATCTGAGCCCCTTTACCAGGCTTCATTTCAATGTTGTGCAACAATGTACCCACAGGGATATTCTGAAGCGGCAGAGTGTTGCCGACTTTAATATCTGCATCCGGACCAGAAACGATGACTTGATCGACCTGGAGTCCATTCGGTGCTAAGATATACGCTTTGTAACCATCTCGATAGTATAACAAGGCAATATTCGCAGAGCGGTTCGGATCATATTCGATACTCGCAACTCGAGCAGGAATTCCGTCTTTATTACGCTTAAAGTCAATCACGCGGAACATCCGTTTATGTCCGCCACCTTGATGGCGTACACTCAGGCGACCGTCGTTATTTCGTCCAGCCTTATTAGGCAGCGGCTTGACTAAAGAACGTTCTGGCTCGGTCCTGGTTATCTCTTCATAGGTCGACCCAGTCATATTACGACGACTTGGCGACGTTGGTTTATAAGTCTTTATAGCCATGAATTTTCATTTTCCTCCTTTGCTCAAGCTGCTTACAGGCCTGCGAAGTTGTCAATCTTATCTCCGGCTTTAAGCGTGGCAATCGCCTTTTTACGGTTGGAAGTCTTTCCTGCATACTTGCCAACGCGCTTCATTTTACCCTTAACGCTTAATGTACGGATTTCTTCTACGGTCACCTTGAACATTTTTTCTACCGCAGCTTTGATTTCGATTTTGTTCGCAGCTGGATTTACCCAGAAGGTGTATTTATTTTCTTCGACAAGTCCTACAGACTTCTCTGAGATTACCGGACTCTTGAGGACATCACGTGCGTCGCGCATTACGCTAACACCTCCTCTGTTTTAGTTACTGCTGCTTTGGTCATTACAAGGATATCATGGTTAAGGAGATCAACAATATTCATTCCAGCAACATCTGTTGCCTTGACACCTTCAAGGTTACGGGTTGATCTAAACACTGCTTCGTCCAACTCATCCATGACGAACATGGCTTTCTTGTCAACATGAAGTGCTTTGAGTACCTTTACAACCTCACGAGTTTTTGCTTCACCCATACTCAGTACATCTAGGACAATCAGCTGTTGCTCCATTACTTTCGAAGAGAGTGCCGAGTGCAAAGCCAATCGGCGAACTTTTTTAGGTAATTTAAAGCCATATTTACGGGGTTTGGGAGCAAAGATCACACCGCCGCCTCTCCACAACGGAGAGCGAGTGCTACCAGATCGAGCACGACCCGTTCCTTTTTGACGCCATGGTTTACGTCCACCTCCGCGAACTTCGCCACGTAACAACGCAGACTGAGTTCCCCGTCTTGCGCCAGCTAGTTGCGATACGACCGCCGAATGAAGAACGTGGATATTCGGTTGTATTCCAAATATGCTTTCGCTGAGTTCGATTTCTCCAACTTCTTCGCCTAGCATATTTAACACTTGAACTTTCGGCATTGCTTATTCCTCCTTTCTCAGTATTACTTCGCCTTCACAGAAGGCTTCAGAATGAGCAACGACTTATTCGCTCCTGGAACAGATCCTTTGATTAAGATCAGGTTTTTATCCACATCAACCCGGATTACCTCCAGATTTTGTACAGTAATACGTTCGCCACCCATACGTCCTGGCAGCTCACGGCCCTTAAATACACGAGCTGGGCCTTTCGCGCCAAGGGAACCTGTACGACGATGATATTTTGATCCATGCGCCATCGGTCCACGACTTCCATTATGACGCTTGATCATACCTGCGAAGCCCTTTCCCTTAGAAGTGCCAACAACATCAATTTTGTCACCAGCAGTGAATAAATCCGCTTTTACTTCCTGGCCGATTTCATAACTTTCGACATCGCTTACTTTAAACTCACGAACATACCGCATCGGCTTCAGTGAAGCCTTTTGAAAGTGTCCCTTACGCGGCTTATTGCTCAAGGTTTCGCGAAGCATCGAGAAGCCAACCTGAATTGCGTTGTAGCCATCAGTTGCTACAGTCTTCTTTTGAACGACTGGGCATGGACCCGCTTCAACGACAGTAACTGGAACCACACGTCCCTCGGCTGTGAAAACTTGAGTCATACCAATTTTTTTGCCTAAAATTCCTTTTGACACGAATGCCACCTCCTAAACGCCTTGAAGTGCGCCGGATTTACCGGAGCACGAGAGCGCTTGTTTTATTATTTTATCGCTAACCTCTCGGCAACTACTCCACGCTACCGGGTGTTTCACGCGACAAACATAACTATAGTATATCACAGAACATACTATTAAGCTACTTCTAATTTATGGACAATTAGAGTTTAATTTCAATATCTACGCCAGCAGGTAAGTCGAGACGCATCAGGGCATCAACTGTTTTCGGCGTAGGTTCCAAGATGTCAATCAAACGTTTATGAGTGCGCATCTCAAACTGTTCACGCGAATCTTTGTTGACATGAGGTGAGCGCAAAATGGTGTAAATGTTCTTCTCAGTCGGAAGTGGAATAGGACCACTAACCTGTGCACCAGTTCGCTTGGCAGTCTCGACAATGCGCTCTGCTGATTGGTCGAGAGCTTTGTGATCATATGCTTTAAGCCGGATTCTTATCTTTTGGCTCATTAGTATAAATACCTCCTCGTAATTCCCGTTATACGGGCTTTAAGCGTAAAAATTCCCTGATTCAGCGGAGTCACCTGGCAGCAACCTCTTACGCCTTACCTGAAATCAGAAGTCAGATGCCATCGAGGCCGTAGCTCAGATGCCAGAGGGCGGATTGAACAGTCCTCATAAAAAGGGCACCCTTATCTGAACTTTGTTGTAGAGAGGAAGAAATTCTTCCTCTCTACAAGATCCCTTAGTTCAATTAGCCAGTAATTTTGGCAACGATGCCTGAACCAACGGTACGGCCACCCTCACGGATAGCAAAGCGAAGTCCTTCTTCCATAGCGATTGGTGTGATAAGTTCAACATCAATCGTCACGCGGTCTCCTGGCATAACCATTTCAGTACCTTCTGGGAGTGTGATTACACCGGTTACGTCCGTTGTCCGGAAGTAGAATTGGGGGCGATAGTTATGGAAGAATGGAGTGTGACGTCCACCCTCTTCTTTATTCAAAACGTAGACCTCACCAGAGAACTTGGTGTGAGGTTTGATACTACCTGCTTTGGCTAACACTTGTCCGCGCTCAATGTCTTTACGCTCAACTCCACGAAGTAGAGCTCCAATGTTGTCTCCAGCTTGAGCTGAATCAAGAAGTTTACGGAACATTTCAACGCCTGTTACGACAGTCTTGCGAGCAGCGTCAGTCAAACCAACGATTTCGACCTCGTCACCGACTTTAACTCGTCCGCGGTCAACACGACCTGTAGCAACGGTTCCACGTCCAGTAATTGTAAAGACATCCTCGACAGGCATTAAGAAAGGCTTGTCAGTGTCACGTGCTGGAGTCGGGATATAGGAATCAACAGCATCCATGAGATTCCATATTTTTCCACACCACTCGCACTCGCGTTTTCCACAACCACATTGAAGTGCTTTCAGTCCTGAACCAGGAACGATGGGAACATTGTCGCCATCATACTCTTGCGCAGTTAAAAGTTCACGAAGTTCCATTTCAACAAGTTCGATGAGTTCTTCATCGTCAACCATGTCTACTTTGTTCAGCCAAACGACGATACTAGGAACACCAACTTGGCGGGCCAAGAGGATGTGCTCACGGGTCTGAGGCATAGGGCCATCAGCAGCGGAAACGCAAAGGATTGCGCCGTCCATCTGAGCAGCACCGGTGATCATGTTTTTAACATAGTCAGCGTGTCCTGGGCAGTCGACGTGTGCATAGTGACGGTTATCTGTTTCATACTCTACGTGTGCTGTTGAAATAGTAATCCCACGCTCACGCTCTTCTGGAGCTTTGTCGATTTGGTCGAAGGCTGTAGCTACAGCACCACCGTGTTTGGAAAGAACAACAGTGATCGCTGCTGTAGTGGTGGTTTTACCGTGGTCGACGTGTCCAATGGTTCCTACGTTAACATGTGGTTTAGTACGTTCGTATTTCGCTTTTCCCATTTTTTTCACTCCTTTAAAATAATAGTAACTTTATAATTCAGTGAGGTTGCGAAGTTCGGACTTTAGAGTTCGAACTTCATTTAATGCCTCGAACCTCGCCTATGACCCATGGCGCTTGGCAATAATGCCATCAGCGATGCCTTTGGGGACTTCCTCATAGTGATCGAATTGCATCACATAGACTCCACGTCCTTGAGTTGCGGAACGCAAGTCGGTTGAATAACCAAACATTTCAGAAAGTGGAACAAATCCCCTAACAACCTGAGTATTGCCACGCGCTTCCATTCCTTCAATCCGTCCTCGGCGCGAGCTAATATCGCCGATGACATCTCCCATGTATTCTTCAGGAACAGTCACTTCTACTTTCATGACTGGCTCAATGATCGCAGGGTCTGCCTTCAGTGCTCCAGCTTTAAATGCCATGGATCCGGCAATTTTAAAGGCCATTTCTGAAGAGTCAACATCGTGGTAAGAACCATCATAAACGGTTGCCCGTAAATCAAGAACTGGATATCCGGCCAGAATACCATTTTGCAAGGCTTCTTGGATACCGGCACCAATCGGGTTAATATACTCCCTAGGAATAACGCCGCCGACCACCTTGTTGACAAATTCAAAGCCGCTTCCGGGTTCAAGTGGCATAAGTTCAACCCAACAGTGACCGTATTGTCCACGTCCACCAGACTGACGAACAAACTTTCCTTCGGCTTTGACCGTCTTCCGAATGGTTTCTTTGTAAGCAACTTGTGGACGTCCTACATCACATTGTACTTTGAACTCCCGCTGTAAACGGTCAACGATAATCTCAAGATGGAGTTCACCCATCCCCCCAATAATCGTCTGTCCTGTTTCAGTATCCGTATGCATTTTAAAGGTAGGATCTTCTTCCGCAAGACGAGAGAGTGCGCCGCCCATTTTTTCCTGGTCGACTTTAGTTTTAGGCTCGATAGCCACGTGAATAACCGGTTCAGGGAAGACCATTCTTTCAAGAATAATAGGAGTCTTCTCATCGCATAAAGTATCACCCGTTGTAGTGTCTTTCAGACCAATTGCGGCAGCAATGTCTCCTGAACGAACCTCTTGAATATCCTCACGGTGATTGGCGTGCATTTGGAGTATCCGTCCAATACGTTCTTTCTTGCCTTTAGTTGAGTTATAGACATAAGATCCTGCACTCAACACACCCGAATATACTCTGAAAAACGCTAACTTACCAACGAATGGGTCAGACATGATCTTGAAGGCCAACGCCGAAAATGGTTCAGAGTCAGAAGCTGTCCTATGATCTTCCTCTCCCGTATCAGGATGCACTCCATTAATAGGTGGTACATCTAGTGGGGAAGGCATATAGTCCACCACCGCATCCAAGAGCGGCTGTACACCTTTATTCTTGAAAGCAGATCCACACAGAACTGGGATGAACTTATTCCCGATAACTCCGCGGCGTATACCTTCGCGAATTTCTTGTTCAGTGATTTCTGTTCCCTCAAGATACTTCATCATGAGTTCTTCACTTGTTTCGGCGACAGCTTCAATTAATTTCTCACGATATTCGTTAGCCATTTCGACTAAGTCATCCGCGATCTGATTGTGCTCTTCGGTCTTGCCTAAGTCGTCAGTATAGATAGTCGTTGTCATAGAGACGAGATCGACAATCCCTTTGAAGTTTTCCTCACTACCAACCGGTAACTGAATTGGAACAGGGTTTGCTCCTAAGCGGTCTTTAATCATTGAAACACCGCGGAAGAAGTCAGCCCCTAAACGATCCATTTTATTAATAAAAGCTAAACGCGGAACTTTGTATTTATCTGCTTGACGCCAAACAGTTTCGGATTGAGGTTCTACCCCGCCAACGGAGCAAAACACAGCCACTGCGCCATCAAGAACGCGCAGAGATCGTTCGACCTCCACAGTGAAGTCCACGTGCCCTGGTGTGTCGATAATGTTAACGCGATTATTTCTCCACTCACAGGTTGTAGCAGCAGACGTAATGGTGATGCCACGTTCCTGCTCCTGGATCATCCAGTCCATGGTCGCTGCGCCATCATGAACTTCGCCAATTTTATGCACACGTCCGGTGTAGAAAAGAATTCGTTCTGTGACGGTTGTTTTTCCGGCGTCAATGTGCGCCATAATTCCTATATTGCGCGTATTGTCTAGTGAAAATGCTCTTGCCACTGTGATTCACCCTTTCTGTCAAAGTCAGTATGCATCAAATTACCATTTGTAATGCGCAAAAGCCTTATTGGCCTCGGCCATTTTATGCATATCATCTTTCTTCTTGACAGAACCACCAGTGTTGTTAGAGGCATCAAGTAACTCTCCAGCGATCTTCTCTTGCATTGTTTTTTCACCGCGCTTACGCGCCATGGCAACAAGCCAACGAAGACCCAGAGTCGTACGACGTTCTGCACGCACTTCAATGGGGACTTGATAATTCGCACCACCAACACGGCGAGCCTTTACTTCTAAGACTGGCATAACATTTTTCAGGGCAGTGGAGAAGACTTCAAGTGGATCTTTACCAGACTTTTCCTGAATCATATTAAAGGCGCTATAGCAAATAGCCTCTGCCGTTCCTTTTTTACCATCTAACATAATCTGATTAATAAACTTGGTTAAAATTTGATTCTTGTAAATCGGATCAGGCAGAACTTCTCGTTTTGCAACATATCCCTTACGTGGCATAATTTTCCCTCCTTTTTATCGTATTTCCGATCATCAGCATAAGCTTAAACTTAGGCTTTTTTCGGTCGTTTTGCACCATATTTAGAGCGACCTTGTGCTCGTTTCTGAACAGCAGTTGTATCCAAAGCTCCACGGATAACGTGATAGCGTACACCTGGGATGTCCTTAACACGACCACCGCGGATCAGAACCACGGAGTGCTCTTGCAGATTGTGTCCGATTCCCGGAATATAAGTGGTTACCTCAAGCCCATTGGTCAAGCGCACACGAGCTACCTTACGAAGTGCAGAGTTAGGCTTTTTAGGAGTTGTAGTATAAACCCTTGTACAGACTCCTCGTTTTTGAGGGGATCCTCCTGATGGATATTGCTTACGTCTAAGGGAGTTATAGCCCCACTGTAAAGCTGGAGCTGTCGATTTTTGCTCGATTGAACTACGTCCTTTACGGATGAGTTGGTTAATTGTCGGCATGTCTCCGCCTCCTTTCTAATGAAATCAATATACAAGGAATTGCTTGCAGCAGCATTTTACAAGCAATTCCAAAATCCGCTTATGTGTTCCAGCTATTAATTAAACGCTTTACGAATCTTCTAAGATAGCCGCTACGGCAGTGCCCACATCTATCCCACATGCTTTACCTAATTCCTTCATCGTAGGAACGTCAGTACGCTCGATATGATGATTGTCACACCACTCAAGGATGGGTCGAAGGACATGCGTCTCAGCATCTTTTGCTATAAAAACACGTTTAACTCGCCCTTTATCCAAGGCACGTTGAGTTTGTTTTAACCCAACCGTCTTCTTTTTGGCATGTTTGAAGGTTTCATCAAGCACCAAAATGCTTTCCCCCCTTAATCACACTATAGTAGTTTAGCATTTGAGGTCTAAGGTGTCAATAATTAAGTCAGCTTAGATTCCAAAGTTTTAATATTTTGATACCTCAACATGCCCGTTCCAGCTGGGATTAATTTGCCGATGATCACATTCTCTTTCAGGCCGAGTAATGGATCAACTTTCCCTTTGATGGCCGCTTCTGTGAGAACACGGGTTGTCTCTTGGAAAGAGGCCGCCGAGAGGAATGAATCAGTTGCTAGAGAAGCTTTGGTAATTCCCAAAAGAACCGGATGAGCTACTGCAGGTTCCCCACCTCCAGCAATCGCTTTGGCGTTCTCGTCTTGGAAATCGAAGACATCGATCAGGCCGCCTGGAAGTAAGGTTGTATCCCCGGCATCATCAATTTTTACCTTACGCAACATTTGGCGTACCATCACTTCGATATGCTTGTCGTTAATATCGACCCCTTGAAGTCGGTAGACACGTTGTACTTCGCCTAATAGGTAGACTTGGACTCCGCGTTGACCTTTGACTTTGAGCATATCATGGGGATTGATGCTTCCTTCTGTTAACTCATCCCCGGCTTCAACCATCTGACCTTCTTTAACGCAGAGGCGTGAACCATAAGGAATTGTATAGATAATATGCTCTTCTGTTTCAGTCAGGAGATCAACTTCACGCCGTCCTTTAACTTCACTGATGGATACTTTACCGATGGCTTCCGAAATGATCGCTTGCCCTTTTGGTTTACGAGCTTCGAACAGTTCTTCTACCCTTGGAAGACCTTGGGTTATATCATCCCCTGCTACCCCACCAGTATGGAAGGTACGCATTGTCAGCTGTGTTCCAGGCTCACCAATCGATTGTGCTGCAATAATCCCGACCGCCTCGCCCATCTCTACTGGTCGGCCAGTTGCAAGGTTTCGACCATAGCACTTCTTGCATACTCCATAGCGCGACTTACAGGTGAGAACGGAACGAATGATGGCTGAATCATTCGTGTTGGCAATTTCGATGGCCTGTTCTTCGGTTATTTCGGTGTCAGGTGTGGCCAGTACTTCTCCAGTTTCAGGATGGAGCAAGTTTTCAAGTACAAAGCGTCCCACAAGACGATCTACCAAAGGTTCGATAATTTCCGGACCATCTTTAATATCCTCAACCATAATGCCGGTTAAAGTTCCGCAGTCTTCTTCGCGAACAATCACATCTTGTGACACATCGACGAGACGACGGGTCAGATAACCTGAGTCAGCAGTTCTTAAAGCAGTATCCGCAAGACCTTTACGTGCACCGTGTGAAGAAATGAAGTACTCCAAGACTGTCAATCCCTCACGGAAATTTGCCTTAATTGGTAACTCAATAGTACGTCCAGACGGATCTGCCATGAGTCCCCGCATACCTGCTAATTGTCTGAGCTGTTGAATATTACCACGGGCACCGGACGTCGCCATCATATAGACCGGGTTAAACTCATCAAGAGTATCCATCAAGGCTTGGGTTACTGTTTTAGTAGCTTTAGCCCATGTATCGATGACCAAATTATAGCGCTCTTCGTTCGTAATCAAACCCCGACGATATTGCTGCTCAGTTTTAGCCACCGCTAAATCAGCCTTGGTGAGGATTTCTGTCTTCTCCTTGGGAACGGTAATGTCCGTCAAACCGACGGTCATCCCCGCCCGGGTGGAGAATTTGAATCCTTGGCTCTTCAATCCATCTAATAAGCTAGCCGTCGCTTCATATCCAGCCTTACGGTAGGTTTTGGCAACGATGTCGGCCAGACCTTTTTTACCGACGACTTCATTGAAGTAGCCTATTTGAGGAGGAATGACGGAATTGAAAATTAATCGTCCAACGGTCGTCTCTAATAGTTTCCCGTCGCGGCGAACTTTAATACTAGCCTGTAAGTGAACAGCTTTTGTATCATAAGCTAAAACTGCTTCATCATAATCTTTAAATATTTTTCCCTCTCCAAAAGCACCTGGTCGCTCCATCGTTAGATAATAGGATCCTAAGACCATATCCTGAGTTGGAGTGGCGACTGGACGTCCATCTTTAGGGTTTAGAATGTTGTGCGCAGATAACATTAACAGCCTAGCTTCGGACTGAGCCTCTGCCGAGAGTGGAACGTGAACTGCCATCTGGTCTCCGTCAAAGTCCGCATTGTAGGCAGTACATACTAACGGGTGAATCTGTAAGGCTCGACCCTCGACTAAGATTGGCTCGAAGGCCTGAATGCCCAAGCGGTGAAGGGTTGGAGCACGATTCAAAAGAACCGGGTGATCAGTAATTACTTCCTCGAGAACATCCCACACTTCTGGACGTACCCTCTCAACCATCCGTTTTGCACTTTTGATATTATGAGCATGTCCCTCATTGACCAGTTTTTTCATGACGAAGGGTTTGAAAAGTTCCAAAGCCATTTCCTTGGGAAGTCCACACTGATGAAGTTTAAGATTTGGTCCGACCACGATAACAGAACGTCCTGAATAATCGACCCGTTTTCCTAAGAGGTTTTGCCGGAAACGCCCCTGTTTACCTTTTAACATATCACTTAAGGACTTAAGTGGTCGATTTCCTGGACCCGTAACTGGACGTCCGCGACGTCCATTATCAATCAAGGCGTCAACTGCCTCTTGGAGCATCCGCTTCTCGTTTCTGACAATAATATCAGGTGCGCCAAGATCCAGAAGACGTTTTAGGCGGTTATTTCTATTAATTACCCTGCGATAAAGGTCATTAAGGTCAGATGTAGCAAACCGACCACCATCTAACTGAACCATGGGTCGCAATTCTGGTGGAATTACTGGAACTACATCCATGATCATCCAATCGGGACGGTTTCCCGAAGACTTGAAAGCCTCGACAACCTCTAGACGACGAATTGCCCGGATCTTACGTTGACCAGAAACTTCTTTTAATTCTAAGCGCAACTCGTCGTTCAGTTTATCTAAGTCCATCTCTTCGAGCAACTGTTTAACTGCTTCCGCTCCCATGCTTGCCCGGAAACGATCCCCATACTTATCACGATATTCTCTATATTCTGTTTCGGTTAGAAGTTGTTTCTTCATCAAGGACGTATCGCCTGAGTCTGTCACAATATAGGAGACAAAATACAGGACCTTTTCCAAGGCACGAGGAGACATATCCAAGAGTAATCCCATACGACTCGGGATCCCTTTAAAATACCAAATATGAGATACCGGTGCAGCAAGTATGATGTGTCCCATCCGTTCACGACGAACCTTAGATCGGGTTACTTCTACTCCGCAACGATCACAGACAATGCCTTTATAGCGGACCCGTTTGTATTTTCCGCAATGACACTCCCAATCTCGAGTTGGACCAAAAATCTTTTCACAAAACAATCCCTCTCGCTCGGGCTTTAGGGTCCGATAGTTAATTGTTTCAGGTTTCCTTACTTCTCCAAACGACCACTCACGAATCATATCGGGAGAAGCTAAGCCAATACGCATACGGTCGAAGTTATTGACGTCTAGCAATCCATATCGCTCCTTTCGTCCGGGGACTATTTGAGATCGCCAAGATCTATATCTTCGTCCTCTAGGACTTCCACATTTAATTCATCGAGCGGATCTTCATCGTCGACTGCGAGCTCTTCCTCCTCCTCTAGTTTACCAGCTATGCGACTCGAGGGGAGTAAAAGTTCCTCATGTAAATCAATGCCAAGTTCCTTTGCGGTTTCCGTTATATCCTCATCGGTATCATGAATCTCAATTTCCCGATCATCTGCTGCTAAGACTCGAACGTCAAGTCCCAAACTCTGCATTTCTTTGATCAAAACCTTAAAGGATTCGGGAATTCCTGGTTCAGGGATATTCTCTCCTTTAACGATCGCTTCATACGTCTTCACACGTCCTACGACGTCGTCCGATTTTACCGTTAAAATTTCTTGCAGAGTATATGCTGCTCCATAGGCCTCCAGTGCCCAAACTTCCATTTCTCCAAAGCGTTGGCCACCGAACTGTGCTTTACCACCTAACGGCTGCTGTGTCACGAGAGAGTAAGGACCGGTCGAACGGGCATGAATCTTATCGTCCACCAAATGGTGAAGCTTAAGCACATACATATAGCCCACAGTGATCTTGCTGTCGAACGGATCTCCTGTACGACCATCGTACAGGACGGTCTTACCATCACTTGAAAGACCTGCTTTCTCTAAAGTTTCAAAAATATCATCTTCAGTGGCACCGTCAAAGACTGGAGTCGCGATTCGAATCCCTAGAGCCTTGGCCGCCCGACCGAGGTGAGTTTCTAAAACCTGACCGATATTCATTCGCGACGGCACGCCTAGGGGATTGAGTACAATTTCAATCGGTGTACCATCCGGCATGAACGGCATATCCTCTTGACGCATGATTCTCGAAATAACCCCTTTGTTTCCATGGCGACCAGCTACCTTATCACCCACTGAAATCTTTCGCTTTTGAGCAATGTAAACGCGCACAAGTTGATTGACTCCAGGAGATAATTCATCGCCGTTTTCACGCGTAAAGACCTTCACATCTACAATTTTACCCGCTTCACCATGCGGCACTCGTAAGGAGGTATCCCGTACTTCACGCGCTTTTTCTCCGAAAATTGCGCGGAGTAGACGCTCTTCTGCCGTTAACTCAGTTTCACCCTTGGGCGTAACTTTTCCGACTAAAATGTCTCCGGGACGAACTTCTGCTCCGATCCGAATAATTCCACGCTCGTCAAGATCTTTCAAAACATCTTCCCCGACGTTGGGGATGTCACGTGTAATTTCCTCTGGACCAAGTTTCGTATCCCGCGCGTCTGATTCATATTCTTCTATATGAATGGAGGTGTAATAATCCTCTCTGACGAGCTTTTCACTAATCAGGATTGCGTCCTCATAGTTATACCCTTCCCAGGTCATAAAGGCAACCAGAACATTACGCCCTAAGGCCAGTTCACCATGGTCTGTGGATGGACCATCTGCGATGATCTGACTGGCCTCCACCACTTCCCCCTTCATGACAATGGGTCGCTGATTAATGCAGGTCCCTTGGTTAGAACGTGAATATTTGAGGAGTTTATGTTTCTCTGTTGTACCATCAGCACGAAGGACAATAATCTCATCCGCAGTAGCTCGTTCCACAACCCCTGCTTGTTTGGTTATCGCACAAACACCCGAGTCCTTCGCTGTTTTATACTCCATGCCTGTACCGACGTAAGGAGAGTCCGTACGTAGTAGTGGTACTGCCTGTCGTTGCATGTTAGAGCCCATTAGAGCCCGGTTGGCATCATCATGTTCGAGGAATGGAATCAGCGCCGTGGCGATGGATACCATTTGTTTAGGGGATACGTCCATGTAATCAACCTGGTTCGGCGAAACATGAACAAAGTCAGGGCCATGACGACCGTCAATTTTTTCTCCTAAAAACTTACCGTCTGCATCAAGTGGTGCATTGGCCTGTGCTACGACATATTTTTCTTCCTCGTCAGCGGTTAAATAATGGATCTCGTCTGTAACTCTGCCGTTCTCTTTATCTGCCATCCGGTAAGGGGCTTCTATGAATCCATAGGGATTGATCCGTCCAAAGGTGCTTAGGCTACCAATCAAACCAATGTTTGGACCCTCTGGCGTCTCTACAGGACACATCCTCCCGTAATGGGAATGATGGA
This sequence comes from Peptococcaceae bacterium BRH_c23, assembly GCA_000961805.1. Next base: position 17,351 of record LADV01000116.1, read on the forward strand.
CGTCGCGCACTTCAAAACCAGCGCGCTCTCTGCTCAATCCTCCAGGTCCCAAGGCACTCAAGCGACGTTTATGGGTTAATTCGGCCAAAGGATTTGTTTGGTCCATAAACTGAGATAGCTGGCTGCTGCCAAAAAACTCCTTGATTGCTGCCACAACAGGACGAATGTTGATTAAGACTTGAGGAGTAATGACCTCGACATCCTGAATCGTCATCCGTTCGCGCACGACACGTTCCATACGTGACAAGCCAATACGGAATTGATTCTGAAGAAGTTCTCCTACTGAGCGCAACCTACGATTGCCCAAGTGGTCAATATCATCTTTAGAACCTTCTCCGTTCATCAAGGCTAGCATCCGCTGGACGCTGGCTATGATATCCCCACGCGTCAAGTGACGCACATCCATGGGTATATCCAAACCTAACTTTTTATTGAGTTTATACCGGCCTACTTTCGCAAGATCATAGCGTTTGGCGTCAAAGAACAGCGCTTCCAAAAGTGAGCGCGCGCTGTCAACTGTCGGGGGTTCACCCGGCCTTAAGCGTTTGTAAATTTCAACCAAGGCTTCTTCGGTTGACTCTGAGTTATCTCTTTCTAAGGTTGCACGGATATATTCGTTATCATGAAATAACTCTAATATTTGTCCGTTACTGGCATATCCTAAAGCTCGAATAAGGACAGTTCCCGGCAATTTCCGAGTCCGGTCAACCCTTACAAAGATATTATCGTTGATATCTGTTTCAAATTCTAGCCATGCCCCGCGATTCGGAATTACCGTTGCTCCAAAGAGCTTCTTACCGCTCGGATCAATTTGTTCCGCATAGTAGACTCCCGGCGATCGTACAAGTTGGCTGACAATAACCCGTTCAGCTCCATTGATAATAAAGGTACCCTTGTCTGTCATCAACGGGAAATCCCCCATAAAGACTTCCTGTTCTTTTACTTCACCAGTTTCCTTGTTGATCAGACGCACCTTTACTCGCAGAGGCGCTGCAAAGGTAACATCACGTTCCTTGCACTCCTCCACCTGGTATTTAGCTTCTCCTAAGCTATAATCAACAAATTCCAAAACGAGATTGCCTGTGAAATCTTGAATCGGCGAAATATCGCGGAACATATCGCGCAACCCTTCATCAAGAAACCAACGATAGGAGTTCTGCTGGATTTCAATCAAATTTGGCATGTCTAGGACTTCTCGAATTCTGGAATAACTCCAGCGTTCTCTCGTCCCAACCTTAACAGGATAGAACATGTACGTTTCACCCCTCAGTGCGGTTTTCTCTCATTGAGGATAATATATTGACATATACAGCCAAAAGCAAGGCCTTAAAAAGAACCTCGCTTAACTGTTTATGATGTTCCACCATCATTCCGACAATTTCAAAGATAATGTCTCCTTATTATCTAATGCTTGCATTGATTGCCATACCATGGATGGATTAAGTAATAAATTCCATTTATCCATAGTAACATTTATAAAGTATAACAAAATCAGAGTATGTTGTCAAGTAATTTCTAAGCTTCTTTTCATTCAATTTACCATATTATTTTGAAGCATTTTAATTGAAATAAAACAAAGAAGAAGGCACCCTCCAAGAGAGAGTACCTTCTCTATTACTAAACTTACTTAACTTCTACAGTCGCACCAGCTTCAGTTAATTTAGCCTTTAAAGCTTCTGCTTCATCTTTGGAGATTTTCTCTTTGACTGCCTTTGGAGCATTGTCAACGAGATCTTTAGCTTCTTTGAGACCTAAGCCAGTTGCTTCACGTACTACTTTGATAACTCCAATTTTGGAAGCTCCACAGTTCATGAGCATAACGTCGAATTCGGTTTTCTCTTCAACTTCTTCAGCCACTGCAGCTGCAGCAACACCAGCAACAGCCACTGGAGCAGCTGCGCTTACACCAAATTCTACTTCGAATGCCTTTACGAGTTCGGATAATTCGAGGACAGTTAGACCTTTAACACTTTCGAGAATTTCATTTACTTTAGACATTTTTATTTCCCCCTTAATATTATGAAGCTTTTTTATAAATTACTTAAATTATTAAATTACTGAGCTTCCTTGAGTTTGCGTACCTCTTCCAATGCGTATCCCATTTTTCGGATCGGCCCTTGGAGAACATTGACCATACCAACAAGAGGAGCCTGCATTCCGCGTAAAACCATAGTGAGCAACACTTCGCGGGATGGTAGTTCGGCTAGAGCTTTAACACCCTCAGGCCCAATTACTTTCCCCTCTAAGACACCAGCTTTAATTTGGAATTTCTTCAGTTTATTGACTTTGGCAAATTCCATTAACACTTTAGCTGGAGCGACAGGATCTGCACTAAAAGCCAGCGCTGTTGGCCCTTTAAGATAAGAATCGAGCCCTTCAACCCCTAGTTCATCAGCAGCACGACGCACGAGTGTATTTTTCATAACCCGATACTCTACTCCTGCTTGGCGCAGTTGAGCACGCAATTGCGTTACTTGGGCTACGGTCAGTCCTCGATAATCTGCTAAGACAACTCCGGAAGCTTGCTGGAACTTTTCCTTAATCTCCGAGACAACTAGACCTTTTTCTTCAAAATTAGGCATTCTGTGTACCTCCTTCCTTCTGATAAACTCATCAAAAAACCTCCGCTGTTGCAGAGGTTAAGAATGCCAAATAAGTATCTATCGGCTAGTCTTCCAACCTCGGCAGGACATTAAGCCTTACGGCACCTGCTTTCTACAGCGGACTGTATTTAAATCTTGGTAAGCATATCCTACTTGCAAAACAATGTCAAGAACCTACAAACTATTAGAGTGCTTTCAGAGGGTTAATTCGTACACCAGGACCCATTGTCGAGGTGACTGTAACACTTCGAATAAACTGACCTTTAGCAGCAGAAGGCTTGGCCTTCACTAAAGTTTCTGCTAATGTACGGTAGTTCTCAAATAGTTGTTCCGTGCCAAACGATACTTTACCGATCGGAGCATGGATGATACCTGCCTTTTCTGCGCGGTATTCAATCTTACCAGCTTTAATCTCTTTGATCGCACGAGTTACATCAGGGGTAACTGTTCCAGTTTTAGGGTTTGGCATAAGTCCTTTTGGTCCGAGAACTCGTCCCAATTTACCGACCATACCCATCATGTCTGGAGTTGCAACAACGACTTCGAAGCCAAACCAACCTTGTTCGATCTTCGCAATCATATCTTCGGCTCCAACAAAATCTGCACCAGCTAATTCTGCTTCCTTGGCCTTGTCCCCTTTAGCAAATACCAAAACTGAACGGGTTTTACCCGTGCCATTCGGGAGTACAATTGCACCACGAATTTGTTGGTCTGCATGACGGGTATCAATGCCTAATTTAAAGGCAACCTCAACTGTTTCGTCAAATTTCGCCTTTGCGTTAGCTTTCACAATTTCTATAGCCTCTGTAGGCTCATAGAGTGTCGCGCGTTCAAACGATTTAATAGCTTCCTGATACCTTTTTCCAACTTTAGCCATTCTTTTAACCTCCTTGTGGTAATGCGGGCTAAGCCCTCCCACAATTAATTTAGTCCTACTGTTAGAAGCATGAACTATCTTTATCCTTCAACGATATCGATACCCATACTTCGCGCCGTACCTTCAACCATGCGCATTGCTGCTTCGATACTCGCTGCATTCAGATCCTTCATCTTAATGTCCGCAATTTCGCGTACTTTTGATTTTGGAAGACTTGCAACTTTTTTGCGATTTGGTTCAGCCGAGCCTGAATTGATGTTAGCCATTTTCTTCAATAGCACAGCGGCTGGTGGTGTTTTGGTAATAAAGGTAAAGGAGCGATCCTCATAGACCGTAATCTCAACCGGAATAATTAAACCTGCTTGATCCTTTGTGCGCTCATTGTATTCTTTGCAGAAGCCCATAATATTGACTCCATGCTGACCTAGAGCCGGACCAACTGGAGGTGCCGGTGTCGCTTTTCCTGCTGTTATCGCTAATTTTACCATCCCAATTACTTTTTTCGCCATTGTCATTACACCTCCTTGATAGGATAATCTTATTAATCTAGCTTTTGAACTTGTGTGAATTCAAGTTCAACCGGAGTCTCTCGCCCAAACATGGATACTTCAACACGCAATTTCGCTTTGTCAGCAAGAATCTCGCGGACTACCCCAACAAAATCCTTAAAGGGACCCGCGATGACCTGGACACTTTGATTAATCTCAAATTCAATCCGAGTATGGATCTCGTCCATTCCCATCTGTTGCAAAATCTTGATTACTTCAGTTTCCAGCAATGGAATTGGCTTAGTACCAGTTCCAACGAAGCCAGTTACACCAGGGGTATTACGCACTACATACCATGAATCATCAGTCATTTCCATTTCCACGAGTACATATCCCGGATATACTTTGCGCTTCGTGATTTTCTGCTTTCCGTTCTTGAACTCGATTTCATCTTCCATCGGAACAAGTACTCGAAAGATCTTTTCTTCCATGTTCATGGATTCGACTCGTTTTTCAAGATTCATCTTAACTTTGTTCTCATAGCCAGAGTACGTATGAATAACAAACCAATCTTTTGCCATTTCCCAGGGACCTCCTCAGACTCTGCCGCAGAAACTCGCCAGTTAGGGCAGCAGCTTGGTCAAGACCGCGCTTAGACCACTATCCACAATCCACATTAGAATGGATACAATCGTCACCGCTAAGAACACAACTCCTGTGTAGGTGAGCAATTGCATACGGCTTGGCCAATGAACCTTTTTCAACTCGCTCAAAACCCCGCGGAAATACTCCGCAGCCTTTTCCTTCTGACGCTGAGCATTAGCCGATTTCTTCAACTCGCCCATCACTTCACATCCTTAACACGACATCGATGCCATCAACCAGTGACAACGCCTCCTGGCGTACCTTTAAACCATTGCAAAAAAAAATTACTTGGTTTCCTTATGGAGAGTATGGCTTTTGCAGAACTTGCAAAACTTTTGAGCTTCCAAGCGATCAGGGTTATTTTTCTTATTCTTCATCGTAGCATAGTTACGGTGCTTGCAATCCGTACACGCTAATATAATGCCAACACGCATTCACGAACACCTCCCGGACAACGGTAGGACGCTGTATTTTAATCGGTTACTCAAAATACTTTATCATAAGACAATTCCACTGTCAAGAGAAAAGTCTTATAAAGAAACAATCATGAACCCCGGCGTTCACAAATTAGAATGAAAATGTTTTCCAGTCATGCGAATTCCATAGTCTTCCATTTGGAATACTCTTATTGGCGGGAGTTAAATATCCGCAAGTTTATTGGTGGAATTTCCCCCGTTAAAGAAACTGGTTTCAGTAACCTTTGAGTACAAATTAGTGTGCCTTGAGCACGTGTAAGAAATTTCTTTTAGTTTCAGGTTACTGAATCTCCCGCCAATTAATTAAAGGAGG
>LADV01000173.1 GCA_000961805.1 Peptococcaceae bacterium BRH_c23
GAGCCGGGGGTACCACTCCCACTTGTAGAAGTGGGAGTCTTACAATTGGATAAATGGAGGTAGAAATTAAATGCAGAAATTCTGGCGCAGTTTCATGCTGCTTGGTCTTATCCTTACCCTGAGCGGAGTGCTATTAGCTGGTTGTACCGAAAAAGCACCTACTCAACCCACAACTGCCACTATACCCGAAGGAGAACTCGATCCCGCCGTATGGGGAAAAGTATACCCTGATCATTATGCCAGCTATCTTAAGCAAAAGGAACAAACCAAGGGAAATTCTAAATACGGTGGTTCCCTCCCAGAGTCACATCTAAAAGAATCACCGGCCCAAGTTAAACTGTTTGCAGGCTATCCCTTTTCCGAAGATTATAACGAAGAACGAGGGCATATATGGGCTTTGGAAGATGTGACCGGAACGCTACGTATCGGACCAAAAACTATCAGCTCCTGCTGGAACTGTAAAAGCCCTAATGTAAAACCGCTTGTCGATAAAATGGGAGACTCTTTCTGGTCAACTCCCTTTGCTCAGTTAAAAGATCAAATTAAACATCCCATCGCCTGTGCAAACTGTCATGACCCCAAAACAATGGCTCTTGCCATCACTAGTGTTCCCCTGCTCGACGCGTTAAAAACAAGAGGAATCGATCCCGCCAAATTCAGTCGGCAAGAGATGCGTACCATGGTATGTGCTCAATGCCATGTCGAATATTACTTCAAACCAGATAATAAGAAAGTCACCTTCCCCTGGAACTATGGGTTGAAAATGGAGGATGCAGAAAAGTTATATGAGGAAATTAGTTTTAAAGACTGGGATCATAAAGAAAGCCAGGCCCCTATGCTTAAAGCTCAACACCCGGATTATGAACTCTTCTCGACAGGTGTTCATGCTGCTAACGGTGTCGCCTGTGCGGATTGCCATATGCCCTATGTAAAACAAGGGCAAGCCAAAATATCCTCACACCATCTGCAAAGCCCTCTCAATCACATCTCTCAATCCTGTCAGACATGTCATAAACAAAGCGAAGAGTACCTGAAAAATCAAGTCATAGGTACACAAGACGCCGTGTATAATACCAAAGTTCGATTAGAAACGGCACTTTCAGAGGCCATCGATGCCATTGCGACCGCAGCCAAGAACCCTGCAGCCAAAGCAGACATGATGAACCAAGCTCGATCCTTGCATCGCAAGGCCCAATGGCGTTGGGATTTCATCTCTGCCGAAAACAGTATGGGATGGCACAGCCCCAAAGAGGCCTTAAGAATTCTCGGTGAAGGGATAGATTTAGCCCGCCAAGCTCAACTAAAAGCTAATTTAGGAGTAGGGGCAACCGTTGGAGGTACGCCTGGACCAGATGCAGGAAAGACCCCCGGAGCAGGAACCGCTGCTGAAGCTGCTGGCCCTGAAACAACGCCCAAGCAATAAGCCTATAGCATCACAATCGCTCCTTAGGAAGTTTTCACCTGTTTGAGTATAGGAGGTTGTCTTAGACATCCTCCTATACTTGTGCCGTTTAGGCCGCTAATAGTCTTTAAAAAAATTCAAAGAGCAAGCAGTTCCAACTGAGAAGAACTACTTGCTCATAGTTTATATTGCATTATTTGACGTTCTCCTAGATTAGTTTACGCACCACAAAGTTATCTTCAATTAGCAGCCAATTTTGAGGAAAATCATTTCCCAATACCCAATAGTAGAAACCCCGAATCCCGAGCTCCTTGACCAAATCAAATTTAGCTTGCATACTTCGCGCATCCTCAAACCAAACTTCATGTCGCTTTCCCTCTTCATCCGTATATCTAAACCACGGGGCTTGAGAGACTTTGTCATAGTTAATGCTTACACCGTAGCGGATAGCGAGCTCCAAAGCTGTTTGAGGACTAATCGACCTAGCAAATTTGCCGCCGACTACATAAGGAAGGGTCCAGTCATAGCCATATAGGGGCATCCCCATCATAATCTTTGCTTTCGGTACGACAGTTATCGCGTACTCCATAACGCCTCTCATCTGGGGTAGAGGGGATACTGCCATTGGACTCCCTCCGGACCAGCCCCATTCGTAAGTCATAAAAAAGATAAAATCGACAACTTGCCCAATCGCTTGATAATCATGCCCCTCATATAGTACTCCACGTTGATCTGCCCGATTCTTTGGTGCTAACGCAGCGGAAATATAATACCCACGCGCTTTCAATAATTGCCGCGCTTTCTGTAAAAAGCGAACATATCGCTCTCGGTTCTCTGCTCCTAAATACTCGAAGTCAAAGTCAAGGCCCCGGTATCCTTTCTCTGCCATAATCTGAAGAACTTGGTTTAACACACGATCCTGCAAAGCTTCATTTGTAAAGATCGCAGTAGCGATTTCTGTACTGAACTGTCCTTCCTCAAAGTTGGTTAAAACCAAGAGAGGTAAAACTCTGTCCTTGAAAGCAGCATTCAACGACGGCTGATCTTCAACCGGAGTAAGATTTCCGTCCCGATTGACTGCATAGGTAAAAATAGCCAGGTAAGTAAGGTGCTCTCCCACTTTGTCAACAGCCCCAGCCGAACGGGCTCTGGTCATTCTGGGATCAATGTAAGCATTTGTTTCTACGGTTGGCCTTGGTTTCTGAGGTAGATACAAGCGTAGACCAACCGGAACATTATTAGGGTTTTGGATCTGGTTAATTCGGACTAGTTCTTGGACAGTTATATTATAGCGACGACTGATCATCCAAAGACTTTCTCCAGGTTGAACCCAGTGGTACTGCCCGTTAATTGGTATTACAAGTGTTTGACCCACGACTAATCGATTCCGATCTGGAACTTGATTGGCCTCAGCAATCTCCTGAAAAGTGATACCATAAGCTTGGGCAATTTTCGTAAGAGTTTCTCCTGACCTTACCACGTGAATCTGCATATATATCCTCCTCTAAGCACGCGCAAATCTCTTTTGTTAATTTATGTTCAGAAAGTTATTCTCGCGCCTCAGAAAAGAAAAAAGACACAAATGTTTTCCCTTTGATCATGGAACACTTGGTTTTTCGCCATAAACGTTAGATCCTCAGTATAATCGGACATCCACCTTGACATCATAAAGGGTGCTGCCCGCAGCTCTATCCGTTAAGCGTTGAGATGTAAGGGCGTTTACGGTACTTTCTCCGAGCATCGTTTCACTCGAAAACAGACCTTCCGTTACGACAACTCCCGGGGGAACTGTTGTCGTTAACTTAAGAATAAACTCTACCTCTCCTCGCACATTAAAGGCGATCACTCTTTGACCGTCTTGCAAATTCTTGGTTTCAGCATCTTCAGGGTTCATTTGAAGGCAAGGTGCTTCCTTCTTAAGCAGTAAATCAGGTCGCTCATTAAACGAAGAATTCAACGAGTACAAACTAGGCGCACTCATCAGATAAAAGGGAGCATCATCCCCGTAAGGTTCATTATAGCGCGGCAACGGCTCGGGATCCTTTGGATTGTAGAGCTCAATTTTACCCGATGGAGTCAGAAAATTGATTTTGTAATCTTCTGGTAGGGAGAGTTCGACAGGAAGTCCTGCTCGGAGTTTTGTCAGGTCGACACCTTCTAGCCAGGCTGTCGGTGGATCTATAAGTTGATTAATCAGGTCATCTGTTGTTTGCTGAAAGAACTCCTCTGCAAAACCCATAGCCTGGGCAAGTAACTGAAAAACCTCCCAGTTAGACTTGGCTTCGCCGATCGGAGGAATAACCGCCGTCGCTCTCTGAATGCCATAATGCCCATAGGAACGGTACATGTCTGCATGCTCTAAGGAGCTTGTAGACGGCAAGATGATATCAGCATAACGAGCGGTATCTGTCATAAATCGCTCATGAACTACAGTAAAAAGGTCCTCTCGCCTGAGTCCCTGGATAATCATCGTTTGGTCAGGGGCTACTACGGCCGGATTGGAGTGATAGACATACAGGCTCATGATCGGCTGCTTTGATAATTCCGTTAGAGCCAAGCCGAGCTGATTCATATTCACCACTCGGGTTGGCTCTGCTAATAAATCCTCACGCGTAACTCGATCCGCATGAAAAGCCTTACCTGTAGAAATACTGGCGAGCAACCCGCCTCCAGGTTTGCCCCAAGCCCCGACCAGCGCGGGAAGACAGGTAATAGTGCGTACTGTCATCGCTCCGTTACCATAGCGGCAAAGCCCCGATCCTAAAGCAATAAAAGGTGCGCGGGCTCTGGCGTAATGCTGCGCCATTTTTTCGAGCAAACTAATTTCAATTCCCGTGATTTGACTTACTTTATCCGGTGGGTAATCGGGCAAAACTCCCCTTCTGAGTTGTTCAAAACCCTGAACCTGACTATCTAGAAACGGTTGGTCAATCCAGCCTTCACGAACTAAGATATACATGATGCCGAGAGCCAAAGCGCCATCACTCCCCGGTCGTACTAGTACGACCTGATCCACCATCTGCGCTGTAGGATTTTCATAGGTATCAATCAACCAAACAGAGGCGCCCCGTTTTTTCGCCTCACGAACATTATTCAGGAGATGAATGTTCGTCGCTAAGGCATTGGTACCCCATAAGAGTATAAAATCGCTTTTTTCCACTTCATCCGGGTGGGGTGCATGGGTATCCCCCATGACTGAAGCCCAACCATGACTCTTAGAGGCGGCACAAATCGTGCGTTCCAATCTTGAAGCGCCCAAGCGGTGGAAAAACCCCTCCCCACAATTGCGTTGGACTGTACCCATAGTCCCCGCATAAGAATATGGCAAAATAGCTTCCGCGCCATATTTAGCCAGAATCCCCTTCCAACGGTCGGTAATGACTCGGATCCCTTCCTCCCAACTAATGGGCCTATATTGGCCCGCACCTTTTTCCCCAATGCGCAGTAGAGGTTGGGTCAGCCTCTGCGGAGAATGAACAGTTCGTTCATAATGCACCATCTTCGGACATAACGTTCCCTTAGTAAAAGGATGTTCTGGATCACCCATTACCTTTACCGCTTGATTGTCCACAACTTCAACTAAAAGTCCGCACATATCTGGACAATCGTAAGGACACACCGATCGTTTTAGTTCAGTATTCATGCTAAATTCCCTCTTTCTGTTTTTGATAAGCATAAATTACTAATGAAATCTTGAAAATTCGACGCTTATTTATCATCTGTCGCCTTGCCGTCACCGAAAACTGGTATGGCATCTCCTAAAAAAGTTGGCTTTGGTTTAATAACGTTTGTCCACAGGAAGTCTTTGTTCCTTGCTGCAATTTCTCTAAACTTATACATCTTCATAGCCTGTCCATAATCACGTCGGTCAGAAGCAACTCCGTACGCTTCCAGGCCCAACGCCCTAGCTACATAAACTGCTCTCTTAAGATGATACTCCTGCGTAACGATGATTAGCTTCTGGACTTTAAAAATGTCCCTTGCTCGATAGACACTCTCATACGTGCTAAATCCAGCGTGATCCATGAAAACATCTTGATTGGGTACGCCTTTGTCTTTTAAAAAGCTCTTCATAGAATTAACTTCATCATAATCTTTCCGTCCATGATCTCCGCTCACTATCAGCTTAGGGGCCTTCCCTTGCTCATATAGTTCGTATCCAGCGGTTAAACGATCGTTAAGCATCGTCGACACCGTTCCGTTTGGAAATACATAAGCACCTAAGACGAGAATAGCATCAGCGTTAGGAACTTCGTTTGAGGTAACGATGTATTTTGTTCCAACTGACTCAACGTTCTGATTGACAATTAATCCAGTGGTACAAGCAAGAAGTAATAATAGAACTGAGAAAAATAATGCCTTTTTCAGGCGCTCCTTTAAGGTTAATAACTTACTCATAGCACACCTTCCATATAACTGTTATTTTCGAACCCTTGTCTTAAATATACTACATTTTAGCCATCGAGCAAATCAATTATGGTCCCTTAACACCGATTACAACATCCACTTCTTTCTATTTTGCCGGAACGTATCCGGTTTTCTCGATTAGACTTTGTCCTTCCTCGGACAAGATCCAGTCAAGAAAACGACTGACATTTTCTTTCTTATTCGATTTTAGCGAGACTGCATAAACAGGAACTGTGAAGGGATACGTTTTATTGCGCACCGTTTCAGGGGTCGGTTTAATACCATCAATCGCCAGATACTTAATCTGATTATTTTTAATCATCTCGGTCGAGTAATACATAAATGAATACCCTATGGAGTTCTTAGCATTTTTATAACTAGCAACCTGACTAATGATTTCACCCATCCCCCCGGCATAGGTTTCCTTGGTTTGCTCTAACATCGTAATGCCTTTCATGACTTTATTTTGCATGACCGTTTGACTCCCCGAGTTTTCAGGCCGTTGATAAGGCAGTATCTTATTCCATTGTCCACCGACTTCTTTCCAGCGGGTGATTTTACCCGAGTAGATATCCTGGATCTGTTTTATGGTCAGATTCTCAACCGGATTTTTAGAGTTTGTGAAAAAGACAAACGCTTCACTCCCAATGGGAGTTAAGACAAACTCATCCCCTTTGGCTTTAATCTCTTCAACATGAGCTTTCGACGGCTCTGCAACGAAGATTATATCGGTCTGACCCGCTATTAATCTTTCGTAGGCTGTGCCGGTTTTTGAACACTTCACTAAATCGAGTGGAAACCGCTCACTTGCCACAAAGGCAGGATATATTTCTTTATCATTGTTGTTCTTGTTTGCTATATAGTATTCACCAAGTCCCGTATAGACAGCTTCCACAAACGCCGCGTAAACCGGATAAGCGGCTGTCGCACCGTCCAGACGCGGCATGGAATCAAACTCTGAAAATTGTAAGTTGGCAGGTTTATCAAGCTTAGCGAGCCCGTTGTTATCCTTGAACGGGGCTTTTTCCATCAGATCAAATTCCGTTAGATCACTCCCGACTGTTGACTTCCCATAAAGCAGTTCTGTCATACCATTATCAATAACCTTTGTTGTCGCGACGCCAGAAAAAGCAAGGACAAAAATACAAAGCAGGACCAAGACAGCTTTAAAGTTTCTCGACAGAGAGCTATCTACCGCTGTTTTCGCAGCCCATTCACACAAAACAATCCCAATAAGAAACCCCATATACCCCATAAGCTCTGCCACAGGTATGATGAAATGTAATCCTGATAAAGAGAGACCTATGCCAAAGATCAAAAACATAGGATTCTTGAGAGCATACATTCCCCACCAGCCTGAATTAAAATTCCCGTTTGAGAGTGACAATGCCAAAATTGCAAAGACCAGAGCATAGAGAATAGGCACAAGAGCAATGAGATACCTTTCCTTTGCCGAGTTGGGCTTATGCTTTGACAATTTTACAAAACTATAACCAACAATAATGCCTATAATAAGCGAACCGAAAAAGGCAATCGATAACAAGATCAAATTTTTGGCATCCTTGCCAAGCTCATATAACCTTAGCCCATCTGTAATTGACGAAACAATGATCATCCCTATGGTAAGTAAGAAAGGAATAAGGATCATCTGGGTTGCTAAAGAGGTTCCCAGATACCTTTTATTTGATAACATCGTTCAACACTCCTACTCTCTATCAACTACTATATTTACTACTATATCAACTACCGAATCTACTCAAATCCCGATTTATACTATCACTTATATCTATACAATTCGGCGAATTCTAGCCCAGTCCTCCTACAGTGTCCTAGTATTTACGGATACTTCTATAAAAATAGAAACAAGGCTGGAAGTATCTGCTTCCAGCCTGACCCATTCTTACTGATACACAATTACCAATACAAAAGCTTATACCAATGTCAGATTTAGTTAGTTAGCCCTCTTAATTTTGACCCTTATACTTAATTGTGTCAAATAGTTATTTTGACGTAATTCTACTTATACCCGCAGTAATCTGCGCCAAGTGATGATTTCCATGCCATGCGTAAAGGTCAATTAGCTTCTTAATCGTTAATAGCCCAACATCCGGGTGAATTAACTCCCTCTCAAGACCTGACGACGATAACGACCTCAATAGAACAGCCAATCGTTTATGTAAACCTTCAAGTAGTTTTGTGGATAGTTCAACAGGTAACTGAGAGTCACTTAATTCAGCCCACAGCACTTCATCATAAGGCTTGATGGTGGGTTTATCCTCTGTCATGGCCAGCTTAACTCTAATATAAGCATTCATATGAGCATCCGCTATGTGATGTATTAACTGGCGAATAGTCCAACTGCCTGGTCTATAGGGAGAGTCAAGCTGTTCATCAGTTATTTTTTCGACGGCCCTAAATAACAACTCAGGTAGCGCTTCTATTTGGTCTATCAAAGAATTGATTTGTTTTTCCTGAACCTCTTTTTCAAAATCAAACGTCCCAATTGGATATCGTAAATCATCCACAAACGTTCTCCCCCTTCTCCTTTACTGACATGTCTCTACCTATCAAGATTCGGTGAAATACAACCGATTCCTCCCATTATATAAAAGAAATTCCCCGGCTTTCTTAAGTACATAAAGGACCATTCCCGTCTTATCAATCGTATGTTTCCACACGATCTAACTATTAGTTAGCCAGGGCAATAAAGATTGAATCCTGTTCAATTAAGGAACTTATACAACAAAGTATTTTTCTCCCTTACCTGTCGGGTAATCCAAAAACCTATAATGACCAGTGGATACAAAACCGCCCAACCGACAAACGGAAAAATCACAGCTGTTGAAAGAAAGGACAGCCAGCTAATGCCTACTCCTAAGGAACTGCCTTTTAGCAGCCGGATTCCTGCTGCACATCCGCCAAGATAGGTAAGAATAAACGTTGCGTTGGGAATCTGAAGCAGAGTTATTAGGGATATCGCCCCGCTGCCGTACAGGAAAAGCACGGCAATAAAGCACAAGGCAAGAAAAGCAATCCCCCCTATTGGTGTACTATATCGTGAAGACAAAATACCCATCCAGCCTGGAGCGTCTCCTTTTCGTGCTAAGGCATACGCCAAGCGAGAAGTTGCACCCGTATAAGCGATAATGGTGGCAGTACAGATGAACATACCTGAGAATCCGGCAACCAAAGCCCCTCCAGGTCCGAGTAGTTTACTTATGATCAAAACAAGCGAGGCATCCGATCCGGCGGTATGGTAACTGTGTGTTCCAACTGTAGCAAATGCTGTGAGAAAATACAGTAACCCAACAATGACAGCGGCAATGGTTACCCCTTTTACCGCTGCTCGCTGCGGATCTAAAAATTCTTCAGATAAATGGGAAACCGCCTCCCAGCCGATAAAACACCAGAATAAAATAGCGGCCGCCTGCCCGACACTCACCCAGCCATTCGGCATAAAAGGCGTAAAATTTGAGGACTCAATATGAGGTACGGAACCTATGATTGCTAGCACCAGCACGGCAACAATTGCCAGCACAACGGAAATTTGAACTTGCCCTACCACTTTCATACCGAAAAGGTTGGTTAATAGACCGACTGCAAGCATTCCTGCCGCTAGAGCCACCCTCGCACTGTCACCCCAGCCCATGGCAACTGTCATATAGCCAGCTCCTGTTAGTGCAGCCACAGGTGCGCCAATCGGTACAGACATGAGAAAAAACCAGCCAACAAGCGTTCCAGCCTTTGTTCCGAAGGCTAATGTGACAAAATGAGAGACACCGCCGGCATTCGGAAACTTTGCCGATAGCAACCCCATGGTCAGTGCCAGAGGTAATACTAATAACGTCATAAGCCCCCACGCCAGAAGGGAAGCCGGACCGGCAATCTCGGCAGCCAGTCCAGGCACGATGAGTACACCCGAGCCGAGTACAGCTCCGATATATAGGGCTATCGCTTGCGGCAGGCCGATAGTACCTTTCAGTCGATTTTGATTTTCCATACCTTTTGCTCCTGTCTCCCTTGTATTTCCTCTAATAGTATCAGATAATGGTGCCATCTGAGAAACGAAAGATTTCGATAATATACATCGCTATAGCCGATGGTAAGGGGAGATTGGGATTGGAATTGCGTCAATTATTTACGTTTATAGCCGTGGTCAAGGTTGGTGGTTTTACCCGCGCCGCCAATTTGCTGGGATACGCCCAATCAAGCGTAACGGCGCAAATCCAGGCGCTTGAAGCAGAACTTGAAACTCCTCTTTTTGACAGGTTAGGCAAAAAGAATATCCTTACCGATGCAGGTCAGCGACTTCTGCCGTACGCCCAGGAAATTACTAAAATGCATAACTTGGCATTAGACGCAATGCGGTCGGATACTGCTATTTCTGGTACGCTGACGATAGGGGCTCCCGAATCCCTAGCAGCCTTTCGCTTGCCAGAGATAATTCGAGAATACAAAAACCGTTATCCAGACGTTAAAATCATATTGAAGCCCGGCGTATGCTGGGAATTGCATGACCTGATCCGTTCGGGAGAGCTGGATCTTGCTTTCCTGCTTCAACCCGAGACAGAAGACCGGGATCTGTACATTGAAACTCTCGTACATGAAAAAATGGCGCTCGTTTCACCACCTGGCCATCCGCTTGTTCCCTATGAATATGTTGAACCTACCCACTTAAAAGACGAAACGATACTTCACACCGAGCCGGGGTGCACCTACCGTACACTCTTTGAACAGCATCTTAACAGCCACGGAATATTTCCTAATCCTGACCTTGAGTTCTGGAGCATTGAGGCAATTAAGAACTGCGTTATGTCTGGACTTGGCCTTTCTTTTCTTCCACTTATCACAGTGCAAAATGAGGTGCGGGAGGGTAAACTGATGCTACTGGCCTGGGATGATCGACAGCAGCGACTCGCTACCCAAATCGCCTATCACAGAAAAAAGTGGATTTCTCCTGCACTTCGTGAATTCTTGCTCATTGTTGGAAAGTATGCTGTTGAGTGGCGACAGAGTTATATCTCTAGGTGATAAGCCTAAAAGTTAAACGTTGCAAAATAATCAGCCGGTGTTTCCGCGCGTCGTATCAATTCTGTTGAACCGTCCTCTTTTGACAAAACTTCAGCAGACCGCAGTTTACCATTGTAGTTATAACCCATCGCAAAGCCATGTGCTCCAGTGTCATGAATTACAATTAAGTCGCCAAGCTCAATTTTAGGCAGCATTCGGTCAATAGCAAATTTATCGTTATTCTCACACAAACCGCCGGTAATATCATATTTGTAGCTGCACGGCTCATTTTCTTTACCCATAACAGTAACATGATGATAGGCACCGTACATTGCAGGACGCATAAGGTTTGCCGCACAGGCGTCGACTCCAACATATTCCTTGTAGATGTGCTTTTCGTGGATTACAGTTGTAACAAGACAGCCATAAGGCCCCAACATAAACCTTCCAAGCTCAGTGTATATCGCAACATCGCCCATTCCCGCTGGAACAAGAACCTCCTCATATGCCTTGCGAACACCCTCACCGATCAAAAAAATATCAGCCCGCTGCTGCTCTGGGTGATATGGGATACCAATGCCTCCCGAAAGATTAATAAAAGCAATGTGTACTCCCGTTTCTCGGTTTAAAACGACCGCTGTTTCAAACAACATTTTAGCAAGTACAGGATAGTAGTTATTGTCGACGGTGTTGCTTGCTAAAAAGGCGTGCAACCCGAAATGCTTTACCCCTTTGTTTTGAAGTTTTCTAAAACCTTCGATTAATTGCTCGAAGGTAAAACCATATTTTGCTTCACCAGGGGTATCCATGATCACGTTATTGTAAGCAAATGTACCGCCTGGATTATATCGGCAACTAATTGTATCCGGAATGTCTGCGACATTCTCTAAAAAATCAATATCTGTAAGATCGTCTAAGTTAATTATGGCGTTGAGTTTGCGTGCCAGCACAAAATCTTCTTTAGGCGTTACGTTTGCCGAAAACATTATTTCATCTCCATTAAATCCCACGGTATCAGCCATCAGAAGTTCAGTTAATGTTGAACAGTCTACATAACAGCCCTCCTCTTTGAGGATTTTTAAGATTGTTAAATTTGGCGTAGCTTTAACTGCAAAATACTCCTTAAAGCCCTTGTTCCATGAAAATGCCTGCTTTAATCTGCGAGCATTTTCTCGTATACCTTTTTCATCATACAGATGGAAAGGTGTTGGGTATTTTTCTACTATTTCCTTTAATTGCTCTAAATTCACAAATGTTTTTTTCATTGTGTTACCTCCGTTTTTACTACATTGTGCACAAAAATAAATACAGCATTGATTAATCTCATTTCATTAGCTCTATTAGTCTTATTTCATTGGTTAACGACTCCTTAAACAAATCAATCAGGTTTTGCTTTTTTGAATAAAGACAAGTTGCACTATCATCATCAATAATATCCCCTGTAAGTACATTTGCAGAGTCGACAATAAGTCTTATCTGATGCTGGGTTTTTTCCACGTGATAAATTGTAGCACCGTTAAGTTCAAAAGGCGGATTCGTAAGGATTACAACTTTAAGACCTCTGGACACTGCTTGATTTAACTGTGGCTTAATTATATCTAAGGTTTGACCTGATAGTGAAATATAAACCCTCTTCTCAGCTTCAATGAGCATTTTGGTTATTTTATTGATAATATTCCGGTTCCCTTTTATAGTAATGTACCCTTCGTTTTCTTCTCGTTGTTTGGGCATATTTCTTATGAGGCTTAATCTTATCTCCTGCAAATTTCTGATTTTATTATCACAAAACTCATCAACTGGCACGGGAGTATAGCGTGCTGCATTACCCTCAATCACATGTGCAGCCCCCTTCTCAACTAAACCCGCAAGGGCGATGTAAGTATTTGAACGTGAAATGCCCGTGAATTTTGCCACTTCATAACCTGTAAGATCACCTTCTGATAATAGGGTAAGATAAATTGTTGCATCCTGTTTTGTGAGATTGAAATTCATCAGTAACTCTATAATTTCCATAACGTTTATACTCCTAATTTTTTCTAACCTATGTAAGGTTAATTTTATGACCCCCAAAAGGAAAGTTTGAGCTTCGTTAAAACACATCTACTTTACAATACACTTTAAACTCATTTTCATTGCCGCTATTATATAGTGTTCCTGTACAGGAACACTATATAATACATTTAATATATTTTCAACTCCATTTAAAAATATCTAACGGTCTTTTTTGAAGTTTAAAGTTATAAAATTGTTAATAATTTTCCATGTGAATTTAAGCATGAAATAAAAAACAAAAAAGGACGCTATGCCGTCCTTTTTTGTACTAAAGTACAGTACTCACTTCCAGCCTTTATCTTCTTAAATCAAACCAGTCTTGTCATCCTTCTAATCCGTTGCTCAACGTCATCTCCAACCTCCCAGGTCGTTGAACAGCCTATTCTTGATATGAGCTGTCCCTGATTATTTCCCACCCTCTTAGTTTAGCCTCTTTGAGAAGCTCTTGGTCCGGATTAACGGCCACCGGATGTCCAACGAGGGATAGCAGGGGTAGATCCTGGATTGAATCAGCATAGGCATAGGCCTCGCTCATATCAAAAACTGCGCCTGCCTTCCTTTGTTCCTGCAGAAATGTTCTCAGCGCCAGTACCTTTGAGGGTCCATTCATAATAGAGGTTATTCGTCCTGTACAAACACCAGCCGACAACTCAATTTCGGTCCCAAGCCAAAACTTCATACCCAGATCTCTGGCGACTGAGCCAACAAACTGTGAAAAGGCACCGGAGAGAAGCAAAATTTGATCATCTGACTCAAGGTGAACCTTGACCCGGCTAAGAGACACGGGACTAAAACTACCTCTTGCCAATTCTAAACATTGCCCAAAAAAACCTTCTATTTCCGTCTGATTCATCCCAGACATCATCTTCACGATACCCTGTAAAACTCGCCTAATCGCTAATTGACGGCAAAGTCCCAAACGATACAATATGTATACCCAAGACATCGAAATATAGAACTTACGGATCTTTTTACGCATCCCTTTGTCTTGGCTTAGGACCCGCAAGAAGATGCGAGGGGTTTCTTCAAGATGGATTGTGCCATCAAAATCAAAAATCACCAGGCGCATCATACATAACCTCCCGAACTGTTTATTCACTGATCATAACTCATTCAAATTCATCATTTTCCTCTACTAGGGCAATTCCCTAAAAATTAAACATAGTCCACCTTTTCATTTCACAGAATCTCGACTTCGATCTCATTAAACTTTCACAATTTGCACCTTTTCCCTTAACATATTTCGGATATCCTTATGGAAGTAGCCAATCGGTTTCATTGAAAATCTCTATAGATCAAAGGACCGTGACTAGATCAGGCAGAAATAGACCAGCTAATAAAAGTCAAGAGTTTGTCTGATTATTTCTTTTAATTTTCGGTTTGTAAAATACGGCATAACAAACTAAGCCATTGAAAAATCCGAACAATGACCTAAACGTTAATTTTTGGGAAGCCCACCTAGAGAAACGGGACGCTCGGCGCTAGCCAAGCAAACTCTCTTTCAATTTGGGGTAACTCTCTGGAGTAAAAGAGACTTTGCAGTCTTCAAGCGTTTGGGTGTAGTGCACGTGTCAATAGGATGATGGCGAGCATATCCTCGGTCTAACGCCCTCCGGTATCCCTCGCATCACCTTTGACACGATCCGAATGGCTCTGTCGTATCCAAACTATTCCTTTAAGCAGCTGCTGGTTGAGGCTTTGTTGTCCTCCAAGTTTGATGATCTTCAGGTCGTTTAATCACAAAGGGCTTTTGGTCACGAA
>LADV01000343.1 GCA_000961805.1 Peptococcaceae bacterium BRH_c23
TTCATACTCTGTGACGATCAAGTCCTCACCCCATTACAGAAATCAGAGGTCTGAAAGTCGAACGACCTCAAAAATTAACGATCTGACTTCTTGTTTCTCTTTTTTCAAGTCGCCTACTTCAATGAGTGTTTCTTTATTTTTCTCCATAACCTTTGTTATCACCGACGGGTAGAATGAACTCAACGTCTTGGTGAGGACGTGGGATGACGTGGACGCTGAGAAGTGCTCCCACTCGTTGGGCAGCTGAGGCTCCTGCATCGACGGCCGCTTTGACCGCTCCGACATCTCCTCGTACCATCACTGAGACCAGTCCACCGGAGACATGCTCTTTTCCGCATAAGGTAACATTAGCTGCTTTTAACATTTGATCGGCTGCTTCGATCGCTGGGATTAATCCTTTGGTTTCTATCATTCCGAGTGCTATTACACTTCGATCTTGTGCCATTTTGTTCCCTCCCAATTTCGATGTTCGATGTTCGATGTTCGTGGTTCGAGGCTTATGCTTCATGCCCGGGTCATTGGAACTATGCACTATGACCTCTTTTTACGAACTTTGATCCATGCTAATCAAGAACGTTTATTAAGATTAAGATTAGCATTTCATGCCATTCAGATGCTGCATGACTTGTTTAATAATTTCTTGCACGAGCTGAGCATCGACTTGCGGTGCTTGAGTTTGAGCTTGAGCTTGAGCTTGAGTTTGGTTAACTTTCATAGGTTCAACGAGTTTGCGTTCAGGGATCCCCAGATGCCAAGCGACTCGTTTGATGTTGAGAAGGTGCTGGGGGGTGACGTTTTCTGAGACGCTCGATCCTGCCCAAGTTCCGCAACCCAGAGTGAACGAGGGGGCTAGGCCAGTGGTCGCTCCGACGCCGCCCATAGCAGCCGGGGTATTAACAAGGATTCGGTTGACCGGTTTCTTGAGCGCAAATTCTCGGATCACTTCTTCATTATTGCAATGGATTGCCAGACTATGACCCACTCCACCAGCTTCTAAGAGTTGAAAGCTGCGTTCGCACCCTTCATGCCAGTCGGCCACTCGGTAAAAGCCTAAGACGGTGGTGAGTTTTTCGTAGGATAAGGGCCATTGCGGGCCGACACCGCTTAAGGGGGCGACTAGACATCGAGTTCGATCCGGGATACTGATACCTGCCAGTTGGGCAATGAATTTCGGGTCTTTTCCGACGACTTTGGGGTTGACCCCTCCGTTGCCTAACATGACAACTTTAGAGACTTTAGTGACCTCTTCAGGGTCGAGGAAGTGCGCGCCAAAGCGTTTGAGATGGTTAATGAGGTCGTCGGCGATGCACTCTTCAGCGACGATGGCTTGTTCGGAGGCGCAGATAGTTCCGTTGTCAAAGGTTTTTCCCATGATGATGTACTCGGCGGCTTTAGCCAGGTCGGCACTGCGTTCCACGAAGGCCGGCACGTTGCCGGGGCCGACGCCGAGGGCTGGTTTTCCGCTGCTATAGGCAGCTTTGACTAAGGCGCTTCCACCCGTGGCCAGAATCATGGCGATGCTGGGGTGTTTCATCAGTTCGTTGGTGGCTCCCATGGAAACGTTCAGGATGCAGCCGATCACGCCTTCTGGGGCTCCCGCAGCGACAGCGGCTTGGTGCATGATTTTGGCAGCTTCATTCGTGCAGCGTACGGCACTGGGGTGCGGGGAAAATACAATCGCATTTCGGGCTTTGAGAGCGATCATGGCTTTATAGATGACCGTTGACGTCGGGTTCGTCGTGGGGATGATCCCTGCGATGACTCCGACAGGTTCGGCGATTTCCCAGAGTTTTTGTTCGCGGTCTTCTCGGATGATTCCCACGGTTTTCATGGGTTTTATGAAATCGTAGAGGGTTCGAGAGGCGAAGTAGTTTTTAAAGCATTTGTCTTCGTAGTTTCCCATGCCGGTTTCGGAGACGGCCATCATGGCTAACCTCGCTGCATTAGCTTCACCGGCTTCACGCATCAGATCGATGATCTTATCGACTTGTTCTTGGGTGAAGTCTTTGAGGGCTTCTTGGGCTTTGCGCGCAGCTCGCACTAAATTTCGGGCTTCTTGTAAGGAACATAGGTCTCGATCGAGTTCCATTACGAGCGGCACCTCCCTTTTGCTAGAATTTCAGGCCGTTTTCACAGACGTCGATGACCGCTCTCTGGAACGCTTCACAGGCTGATTTGCAGGCGCTTTGCGAACCGGTTAAGAGTCCGCCACCAAAGTTGGTTTCGGTCGGTGGGCCGTAAAAGGCTTTCATAGTAACTTCCGCAGCTTTTAAGGCGGCATCTAAGCCATACATGGCTTCGATCGGGGGCGCGATCAAGTAGGATAACGCTTCACCTTCTGGAATTCCTGCCAGTTTGGAGAGATAGCTTCCGGTTCTCGAGACGGTGTGCGGGAACCAAGCGGTCTTTCCTCCATCGCAGGTGTAGAAGAAGCATTCGTTTTCCAGGTGGTCGATGCAAGCATCCACCCCGGCTCGCACTTCGGCTGGGTTCGGGCCGGCTAAGATTCCGATGATTTCTCCGGATAAGGGCCCTGAGGCTCGTGCCGCTCCGCAATAGAAGCTTTTGGCATAAACGACTTCGACTTCGGCTTTTTTCGTGGCTTCGTCTAAGGCGACGTAGGTTGAATCATCGATGTCGGCGGTGATCATGCCGATGGAACGCTGATACCCTGTGAGGCCCAATTTCTCGGCAAGATCCGGGGCCACATTGGGGATTAATCTAACGGCTAATACTTTTGGCTTAAGGGGCTCTATCATGGTTACCCTCCCTATTAATGCCGGACGTTTTGCTTAGTTCCGACGATTTATTTGGTATTCTCGACGTTTTTGGTTTTCGGCTTTTCTTCGATAACCGGTAATTTAGGCAGGATGGCTTCAAGTTCCGGATGCGGGCGCGGGATCACGTGACAGCTGACGAGTTCTCCGACTCTCTCGGCTGCAGCGGCTCCGGCATCGACCGAGGCTTTTACGGCTCCGACATCTCCTCGGACCATGACCGTGACTAAGGCGCCTCCTACTTTTACTTTCCCGATTAAGGTGACATTCGCTGCTTTGACCATGGCATCGGCCGCTTCGATGGCTCCTACGATTCCACGGGTTTCTACCATGCCTAGTGCTACGAGATCTGCTCTTATAGCCATTTGTGTTTTTCCCCCTTCATACATCAATTATCTCTTGGAATACATCGTTTCTGACTCAGCGACATAATATAGTGATCGCTCTAGTTTAAAGCTATAACTCATAAGCCGTTGTGTCAACGGCTGTATTCCCTACATTGAAGATTTTTATAAAATTTGTCTAAAATGCTCTTTTTTTATTAACTAAGGATAGCAGCTGTAGAACAGTCCTCTCACTAACCTTCGCAACTTAAATACTAATGCAAAAACCATGCCACTAAATAAAACTCCAAACCTTTGATGCCCTGCCACTAAACTATAACACGACATTGTAGGAAGAACCCCTGTCCCTGTACAAGTCTCTTTATTAAACCAATGACATCATGAAAGAACTTCAATACAAGTTTGCTTCACTAAGTCATTTATGACTTCGATAAACCATATTTCACTCATTTTTACGTGCTCCGAACTATTCCTTGTAGCGCAGAGCACGTTCCATCTTTAACACTTCTGGCTATTTGTTCTGCTGCCTGATTATTTTTGTGATTCGGCAAGTTTATCTGCTATTTCCAATTTAATCGCTTGCGGTACCGAGAGCCAGATGGCCAATCCCACGGCAATTAACCCGGCGCTGAGCTTGCCGATCATCACCGGTAGGATCATCGTTGGCTGAAAGTTTGCTGTGAAAGCCAAATGATCCCCAAATAGGAAAGCGGAGCAGACAGCAAAAGCAATACATTTCACTTTATCCGCAGCCGGCATATCCTTGATGATCCTGAATAAGGCTAGAATGTTGGCAGCTGCGGCAAGAATACCAGCGCTACCAATAGAGCTGAAACCAAATTTACTGCCGATAGCTTCCAGTGGCTTGGCCAAATATTTTTTAATTAGATACACCATGGGAAATGCTCCGGCTAACATAATCCCAATGTAGCCCGCTATCTCTAAAGCACGGAACTGGTCATCCGCATCGGCTATAATAGGGTCGAATCCCCAGACGCCTAAAACGCTAGAGAAAGCACCTGTGAAATACTCGACGATGGAAAAAACGAGAACCAGTTTAATCCCGGTATCCATCGATTTGCCGAAGAACATGAACCCTTTGATCATTTTCTCTGGAATAAGTTTTAATCCAATGGCAATAGCCCCGCAAATAACGATCAGCGGCACTAGATTAGCAAAAATAGTTCCGAAGCTCAAAGCCAGTTGATAAGTAGATTCGCCGTCTGTGGTGATGATATCGCGAACTTTGGCATTGCTTAGAGCTAGAATAGTACTGGTGATAAATACTCCGATGGGCACAGTGAGAATCCCAGACATCACCCCAAGTGCCATATATTTATGATCCTTTTTCTCCAACATAGCCAAGCCCACGGGGATACTGAAAACGATGGTCGCACCCGCCATGTAGCCCGTGATCATTGCCATAATCCAGCTTTCACGAGTAGTCGCCAATACGTCCGCCAACTGATAGCCGCCCATGTCAACCGCAATAAAAGTTGTAGCAGCGATGGCAGGGTCTGCACCAACGGCACCAAAAAGAGGACCAAATACAGTTTCCACAAAAAGCGCTAGATAGGGAACGGACGCCATAATACCGGCTACCGGAACAAAAATTGGTCCGATAGAATATAAACCTTCCAGAAATTCTTTTCCCAAAGCTGATTCTTCTTTAAGAATGGAAGCTAACGCCCCTGCCACCGCGCAGGCCATGATAATGTACAGAATATAATTTCCAAACTGTGCCATGATAACCCTCCTCAAATCTTTCTCTTTTTTGTCCCTAAATCTGTACTGCCCTCCTTCAGTGTAATAACTAAAATCTGCGTCTAAACTATTTGCGCAAATCTTTTACCCTTTTAAATAAAAAAATCCTCATAATCCGGTCAAGTATTTGACCGGATTATGAGGATTTCAGCACCCTCGTCAGGAACGACATTATTCCTGATAACTATACAATTTTCCGCTTACCATCCATTATTTACCACTGAATTATAGGTTTACTCACAATGAGTTTGAAATTGAACACAATATAGCACACTTTTTAACAAGTGTCAATCACCAACGAAGAGCCCGACTGAAGCAGCTTCGCACATTTCCCACGCAGGCAATCCTCATAATGGTTTTTCTAACCATTATGATAAGCTCAGAATAATTGCCTTTGCTACATTTTTCATAGATTTATTCTGTTCCATGCTTATTTGTCTAATTTTTTTGAATGCTTTTTCCTCACTTAATAAATATTTTTTCTCCAAGAGTCCTTTAGCTCGTTCAATCAGTTTTCTAGTTTCTAAGGCATCCTGAAGGCTCAAATTCTCATCTCTTAAGACGTTGAATTCCTCAGCTCTTTTTAAGGCAATTTTACAGGCAGCAATCAAACAGTTCTTGGTAACCGGTTTGATCAAATAAGCCAATACCCCAGCAGCTCCGGCTTGATTAATAAATTCGTCACTACTGTAGGCAGTTAAAAGTAGTACCGGAGCTATTCGCTCCTGGCTAAGTATTTTGGCAGCCTCAATCCCGTTCATCACTGGCATTTTGATATCCAGGATCACCAAATCCGGCTTAAGTACTTTGGCTAGGTTAACTGCACTTACTCCGTCCTCACATTCACCTATGACTATAAACCCTTCTTCAGTAAGTATTTCTTTTATATCTAATAAAGTAATAGGTTCATCATCTGCCAGTACGATCCTTAATTGTTTCATCTCTCTCACCCTCCTCACGGTACGAACTAGGGAACCTCATGCAAGCTTTAGTTCCATAGCGATAGCTTTCTAAAGAAAATTCCCCCTTCAACTTACGTCGAATAATACTGTCAACTATCTGCGTACCAAGTTGGCCTCCATTTTGAACTTTGTCAGAAGATATCCCAATCCCATTATCCTCAACAGTTATGATTACTTCGTCCTTTTCTCCTCTCACTGCTATCCGGATGTTACCCTCGGAACGAGTGATGAAAGCATGTTCCACCGCGTTTTGAATCAATTCTGTGATGCAAAGAGAAACATTGCTGGCTACGGTAGCGGGAAGGAATACCTCGGTCCCGGATATTTCACCCGTTATATTTTGATTTGAATCTACCATATTCGATAAAACTGTTTGTAAGATATTATAACTAGTTTGTTTAATATTGACTACTTCAAAGTTTTGTTTTGAAAGGGCTTCGTGGATTAGTGCGATGCTTAAAATACGATTAATACTTTGGTTCAGGATTTTTTCCACAACTTTCGAGTTCGTTCTTCTCATTTGCAAACGCAGTAAACTGGTAATGGTTTGAAGATTGTTCTTTACACGATGATGAATTTCTTTGATTACTGTATGTTTTTCCATGAGTTCCTTTTCTATTCTCTTCACAGAGCTTCTGTCTGAGAGAATCAGCTGTGCCCCCAAGAATTTCTCCCCAGCAAAAAGAGGAATAATTATCAAAATAATATCGAATTGTTCAATAGATAGGTTAAGTGCCAAAAAAACTGGTTGATTAATGTATTTGGCAATGTCTCCTTTGCTAAAACCCATTGCTACAACAAGGTCGCTAAGAGATAAATCTTGAAAACCCAGCCTAAATAAAATGCAGTCGGCTGTATAATTGGTAGACACTATCTCTCCTTTAGAGTTTATGATTAAAAATCCATCGGGAACTAAATCATTCACTGGAGAATATGAATAAGGCCTCCCTGTATAAAACTGCTTTATATCCTCAAAATAATTCTCCGCTAGAACTTTTTTCCCCTCAATGGTTACATTTCCTATCTTATTATTAATTCCTAGATAGATAGGAATTGTTTTTTTATCCTCTTCACTCCACTTATTATCCGCAAATAATCCTTCCGATAAATCATTATTATCATCACCTAAAATAACTTCCTGTTTATCTTTACTGAAAATAGAAATCTCAGTCCGAACATACAGATAAGGCCTATGTAATTTAACGTGTTCGGTTATTTTCTCCAAAGCAATAATTTGATCAAACTTAAGCTCATTATGAATCAAGCATTTTTCGTTGCTGGGCATTTTCTGTACACTCCTTTAACGCAAACAATGGCGGTCAAATGTCATAATGTTAATGTTAAAACCACGAAAGTCTGTCTGTTTTCACGAAAGAGAGAAAAATAATAAATCCTACAATGAAAAGAGCCCAAAAAAAACTTATTAGACGGATACTAGTTCCAAACTTACCAAGATAAAAAGATCCGTAGTTTTCTTCGATTTTTTGATAGCCCCAAATTGCAGCCCCAAGCGTTATGACATAGGACAAATACATTCCCATAGTACTGAGTGAAGTAATAAAATATAAATTCCGGGTCAAAAGGCTTAATAAAAAGGTCAGTGTTGCCGCTAAAAACACGCTATAAATTGGAGTATCATATCTAGAAGAAACACGCCTCCAGAGTTTTGATAATGGTAACCCATCATCCCGAGAAAAAGAGTAAAGAATTCGTATTAATACTGTTTGTGAAGAAAGTCCCGCTGCAAACTGAGCCATCAGTATGAAACCCATAATAAACTTATAAATGGTAGGGCCTGTTGTCTGTCTGATTACATAAAGTGATAACGGCATTTTCGGATCAACTGGCTGGTTTAAATCTGGCAAAGCTAAATTAAGACTAATCAACAGGATCATACCAAGAAATGCAGAAACCACTACAGCATAAAACATTCCCCAGGGTACAACTTTAGAGGGATTAATACTTTCTTCTGAAACACTAGCTGCAGCATCAAAAGCCATAAGAGTCCACGCGGACATGAGAAGCGGTTGAGCGAATTGGGCAACTATACTCCCATCTAGTTTTTCTCTAATGAGAAAAGCATTAGTAGCCGAATTCCTTTGTCCAAATATTAATAATAAACTTACTAGGATTACCACTCCAATTATATGAACATTGACACTGAAATCATTGAACCAGGTTACAATACGAATGCCATAAATATTTATTAAACTGTGCAACAAAATAATTATTCCGGTCATCCCCATTATTATCCATGGATTCTTGTAATCCAAATCCAAATAATAACTTAGAAATATCCCCATTCCGAATTCTATCCCTGCGGTACAGGCAATCCAGCCGATGATAGAAAAATAGCCACAAAAATTACCTATACTTCGGTTATTACTAAGCAGCTCTGTCCATTTATACACTCCTCCTGCCAAGGGGTAAATCGATGCGATTTCGCCAAGTGCTAACGCTAAGATTATCTGAAAAAAACAGACCACACCCCACGTCCAAATATTCCAATTTCCTGCTAATTGTTGCCCGTCGCCATAGAGAAACAATAAGCCACTTAAAATTGAAATTACCGAAAAAGTGATTGCGAAATTAGAAAATCCACCTATTGTGCGGTAAAGTTCCTGTGCATATCCTAATCGGTTTAAATCACAGATATCCTTTTCAATTTGACTTTCAAATTGGTTCTTTACTTCCATTTTTCGACTCCTTAAAGACCGAGGAAAACTAAATCTAGTTAAGAAAACGTATACGGTTTCGTCTCATTTTTAATGCGGCTGCCGCTTCTTCGGGTGCCTCTTGCCGAATACTCTTAAGACTCCATTTAAAATAATAGAAATTAAGAATAATCAAAGCAAAAACTATTATTCTCCAATTCCCAAATAAATAATTATAAATTAAGCTAAATAAAATACCTGTCAATATGAGGATAATCATATATAACAGGAAGGAATAATAAACCCGTCTATACGAATAAAAAAACTCCGGCTCTGAATTACGAATTTTGATAAAAGAAATTATAACCAGCAAATGTACACAAACAGCTGAACTGAATGCCGCAACTATTAGAAGTTTGATCGGGACCATGTAGGACAGGCCTAAACTAATTGCTCCAGGAACAAGAATTGCATAATAATAAGTCTTCCTTGTGGAATGGAGCTTACTTAAAAAGGATGGGAAATATCCTCCTCTTGATAACGCATAAACTTGTCTGGAATAACCGTTTATAAACCCTTGCAGCGCGGCTATAAATCCGACTGAACTCAAAACTGTGAAGGTGCTTAACAGGACTTGATCCTCACTTTGAACATGTTCTAGTGTAAATAGCAAAGGAAATTCGCCGGCGTCTAAAAGTTGCCAATCAACCGACCCCACGGTAAAATACCAGATACTAAAACTAATTAGCACTGCCGTCAAAAGCCCAATGTACAGCCCCCTAGGCATACTCCGTTCAGGGAATCTGACTTCCTCTGCCGTCATTGTTATAGTTTCCAAGCCTAAAAAAAATAATGACACAAATGGAAGTGCTTTTAATATTCCTTGCCACCCAAAAGAGGAAGGTGCTGCTATTAAAAGATTAGTACTTTGTACAGTTTCGTAAGTTCCCAGGAAGAAAATAACAAGTACACCTAGCGCACAGCAAGTAATGCAGTAATGAACAAATGTCATAAGACTAGCACTGAATAGTTGCAAATTAACTAAGAGTAAGATAAATATGCTGATACACAACAAGGTGGCATACTCACTGTTAAAAAACGTTAGATAGTTTCTGAACGCTGCCAGAACAACCGCGGTACCAACAATAAATTCGAAACAAGTTAGAACCCCGGCCCAATAGGCCCCAAAAGACCCTAACCCTTGTCTAACGTACGCATAGGGCCCCCCGATGTATGGAAAAAGTACGGATAATTTTGCTGTAATCAAAAAGAATACTAAATAGCAAAAAGAAAGAATAATCAAGGCTACTAGCATACCCAGCGGCCCTGCTTCGCCCAAGCCCCAATTCCATCCAATAAACGGACCGGCCATGGTGGTACCTATACCCAGTACCCATAAGGATTTTGTATCTAAATTTTTCTTCAAGTATTGGCTCCGCAAAAAGTCCTCTGCAATACGATTGGTAATCAATATGTCCTGGGCATCGGATTTCATATCATTTGAGAAAAAGAGTGAACTTTCCTTATCTTGGAGCATTTTGACCAGACCCCCACTAATACCTTTTGTCTAGTTATATGTTGCCTTAGGAATATTCCACTGTCAAGAGTGGGGAGCAGGACTGATCAGTATAAGCCAAGATTTATATAAACATTCTTATATTGTGAAATTTTTTAGAGAATTCTTTCAATGTGCATGATAGAATAGTTGTAAAACGAGTCAGCATTGACTTCTTTAAGTCAGAATCAACAAAAAACTTTACGCAAATAATAAAAATATCGGATTCAAAGACCATTATATGATAAAATAATTATCCTATGCAAATAGGTGGAAATTTAGAGGTTTTTCCTGAAATAAGTCGAAACATAAGTTGATAAATGATTTCAACATTGAAAAAATTCGCCTAAAGATTAGGTTGCATTAACTATATAAAAACACACTGATTATAGGGGGTAAGCAGGATGAGTACTGAACTAGAAGAGTTAGATTTTTACACGCTTAAAAAAATTCTCGACAATTCCCACGACGAGATTTACGTTACCAATGCGAATGGAATTGTCATTTACGTGAATAATGCCTGTGAGAAACACTACGGTGTACCATCCTCCGAAATCATTGGTAAAAAGTCCAGAGAAATTTCAGAAAAAAAATATTGGGGTCCTCGGGTCAGCCCCATTGCCATCGATAAAAAAATGAGCATTACCCTCGAGCAAAAAACATGTACCGGTAAAACATTACTTACGACAGCAACTCCACTCTTCGACTCAGATGGTAATATTGAACTGATCATTGAAAATTCCAGAGACGTAACTGAGTCAGAAGGAATTAAACATGAATTAGATAAAAGCATTCAGTTACTAAAACGATATGAAAAGGAAGTTGCTGTCCTTCGCGAGAAAGAAACGAAGATCCCCGAGTTTGTATGCAAAAGTTCAATAATGGAATCCCTTCTGGCACTTGTTCGACGAATCGCTGCGGTGAATTCAACGGTTCTCTTGCTTGGAGAATCCGGTTCTGGTAAAGGACATATGGCTAAATATATTCACAATAACAGCCCAAACAAAAACGGCCCATTTATTACAGTAAACTGCGCTTCAATTCCATCCGAACTCATGGAAGCCGAGATGTTCGGCTATTCCAAAGGAGCCTTTACTGGAGCCAATATTAAGGGAAACATAGGTTTAATCGAATTGGCTAATGACGGTACCCTTTTCCTAGATGAAATCGCTGAACTTTCCCCTCGTATGCAAGCAAAACTTTTGCAAGTACTCCATGAAAATCAATACTTCAAAGTAGGAGGCCGCGAGATTCAACATGTCAATTGCAGAGTAATAGCGGCAACGAATCGCAACTTGCAAACCATGATCGCGAATGGAGATTTTAGAGAAGATTTATATTACCGTTTAAATATATTTGAGCTCGTACTTCCCCCCTTAAGAGAACGGAAAGAAGAGATTATTCCTTTAGCCCAAGAAATACTGGCAAAATTTAATCAAAAATATAAACTAGACCACGAATTTAGCGAGAGATGTTACGATATATTTGTTGAATACCCATGGCCAGGCAACGTTCGAGAACTGGAAAATATTATTGAACGCTTAACCGTCATCACCCAGGCTAAGGTTATTGATGAATATGATTTGCCTAAATCCTTTCACCCTTCAATAAATCATCCGATCGACCAGATGCCGTCCTTCTCAGGCAAACCGCTTTCTCTTGAAGATGCTTTATGTGATGTGGAAAAAAACCTCATCTTACAAGCCTATAAAGAGTTGGGAAGTTCCTATGAAGTCGCCAAATCCCTGGATATTAGTCAAAGCAAAGCCAGTCGTTTGATACGAAAGTATTTTCCTTCTGAGGAAAATGACCTTAAAACGACGGATTGATTCTAAATTCTAAATTCTATATTGAATACACACACTTAATTAACAAAAAAAGCAATATAACCTAAGGCTATTGCGCAGACTAAGCCAATAATATTTTCCACAAAAAAAAGTTTATTAAGATTCCCTGAAAATTCTGGTCTAATCTTCTTTTTGAGATATAATGTGATCACCATTGCGCCCATATTAAGAACGAATAAGGGAATAAGTACAAATCTCGAAAAATCAGCTGTCAGCATTTTTTAAAACTCCTCTCATGATAGAGTTAATAAATTGTTAGCATTTAAAAAATTATATCGATTTAGGCAACGTATTACAACTTTATTAATATTGTAAAATGGCTAAGGAATGATTCCTTAGCCATTTTTATCTATATCCAAATCTTAATCCTAAATCTTCGGGTAGCTTACAGGTGCATCCCTGCAAAGAACTCTTCATTGTTATCAATAGGCTTATCTGAGATAGCAGCAAGCAGTTCCTTGGACGGCGGTGGGGATGCGAAAGTACCAATTAATACACCAGCTATACCGCAAACCAAACCGACGACGCAGTAACCCAAGTAGGAGTTAGCCATTGCTCCTGCACCGAATATCCAGTCCCAAACTGGCGTGTTATAAGAGAATTCCCATACTTTGTATTCCAGAATGAAGAAGGTAAAGGTTCCTATGGTGCCGAATAATCCACCTAACATTACACCTAAAAGTGTAGCACGCTTCCACCATAATACATAAAGCATCACGGAGACACCGGCTGTAAGCAACCCTGACGACAAGAAGTAGGCGTCATTGAGAGTCGCTCCCACGACTGGGCTGTTATAGAGTAAGGCCAGAAGAATATTGAGGACAATCATGAACACGGTAACCAAGCGCGACCATTTAACAATCTTAGCATCAGACCAGTTCCTCTTCTTGTATACCAGAGGTTGCAAAACATCATACGATAAGTTCATAGCCGTAATATTGCTGTAATTGGCTACCGTAGACATCGTATGAGCTGACAATAAGAAAATCAGCAGTCCTTTTAACAAAGGAGGCATATAGGTATTGATGTACGCTGAAATTATGTTATATGCACCTTTATCTCCCAGAACAGCAGCAGCAGCTACGACGCCGTCTGTTGTTTCAGGCGGGAACACGATTAGACCCAAAAGACCAATTATTGCAGCGGGGATAACGATAATAAAGGTATTGAAAGCGATGCTATATAGTCCACCTCGACGAGCTTCAGCTGTACTTCTAGCAGCTTGCGCTTTAAGCCAGAAATCTTCTGCAGCAGCCCAGCCCGGTACCAGTCCAAGCATGACAATCAAGGGGAATGATAAGGAAACATAGGCGAAAAAGCTGGTTGAATTCTTAGCCGCGTCAACCGGATAGGCAAGACTGTTAACGACAGGCTGGGCTTGCAGCATACCCCAAACCGTGGTACCTTGAGCAGTCGCAATGCCATCGGCTGTTAAGTAGATAGCAACTGCGGTGACAATCAAAATAATTGCACCCATGAAGAATTGAACGACATTGGCATTGATGACTGACCTGAAACCACCCATCCACATATACATGGCAATTGGAATTGCATAGATAATAATCATTGCCTCGATTGATATTCCCAGAGCCGGAGCCATGATTAATGATGCAGCATAAAGTTCTGCAGCCGACCAGATAGTATAAGAAAAGATATTAATGGGAGCAGAAAGGATCCTAGCAGGCAGTCCGAAACGCTTTTCCAGCATCTGGCATTGGGAGATAGCCTTAATCCTTCTTAATGGACGAGCCATTAAAAATTGCCAAATGTTTGAGAGAAACCACGGTATTGCCACGACCCATAATCCGGATAATCCCAGATCGTAGGTGGCCCACGTCATCCAGGTGATCATACCTATTAGCATCCAACCGGAAGCTACAGACATACCCACCATATAGGCTGGTTGACTACGACCTGTGATCCAATAATCATTATGCTCTTCTTCCGCACTAGAAGTAGCTTTCTGCTTTTTATAGGCATTCAGACCTACGGCGATTAGAAATACAATGTAGGCAATAAAAACTAACCAGTACCACAATGGACTTACATCAGCATAACCCATTCATTGTCACTCCTTCGATATTGAATTACAATGGAATCGCTTCTTCAACTCCTATTCAATTTTGATTAAACTCTCACCTTCCCTCTTTAGCAAAATAATCTACTCAATACTCCAGAAATATTATTGAATAGTCAAAAAATACCGGCTTGTATATCTTAATGCAAAAACTGTGCCATCTATATAAAACCCGATTGAATGCCCTATCCCTAGTAATTACGTTTATACGCCTTATAACCAACACCTATATCGAGTCAGTTTTAACTTAAGTAAGTCAAAGAAGTGAAAGAAGTGAAAGAGCCGATACTATATACCGACTCTTTCTTCATAAATACATTGCTACTATTGTTATGTGGTTAGAATTTCGATTTTCTAGGTCGTCTTCTAGCTTCTTTTTCCTTCGCCTTGATTTCTGTTGTTTCAGCTTCTGCTTCTAAAACAATGTCTTTCAACTGGCGTTGGATATCTTCTGAAAGGGGATTCTGATTTTCGTAGTTCTCAAGAATATCGATGGATTTAGCATAAGAAGTTTCGACAATATCCTTACTGCCAGCTGCTTCCCAGTTTTCACGATTCCTGCGATCTAACAATTCAGATTTGGATAGCTCTTTGTAATGCGCGTAAGTGTGATCACAGCTAATGAATTCTCCGCCGATACCTACCGAACGGACAACTTCCAATGCCATTTTCTCATCACTTATCGGAATACCTTTAATGGTATGCAAAATCATACGAGCCATTTCATTCTGCATAGCCATTTGAGCATAGTCCCAAGTTAGGCCACCTTCGAGCATCCCCAAACCATATATCATGTTAGCGCCTGCTAACGCTGGTAATAAGGCGGTCAGGGTAAACTCATGGGCTGCTTGGGCATCAGGTACTTTACTATCCGTCTAGCCACCGGCGACCCAGACAGGGATATTATAGAATTGAGAAAGTTTGGCACAAGCTGCGCTAAAGAGAGCAAGCTCTGGAGTTCCTACGCAGGCCACGGTTGTTCTCAAATCCATCATGGTCGTGGAAGTTCCATAGACCATGGGATACCCTCTCTTTTCCAGCTGACCCAAAACAAACATACTGAGAATTTCGGCATTATGGGTCACAAGAGTGCTGGCAAGGTTAACACAAGTCGTCCCGCCAGCTAATCCCATGGAGTTAATTTTAGCCGGAACGCCCAAGCGAATTGCTTGAAGTAGAGTATCAGTTGCACCCTTAGCATGGACAAGGGGGGCGACTGGGTCTGTACTTTGTGAGAAAAGGGGTCTTTGTCGGAATTTATCTTCGCCACCGGAAACAAGATAGCCCATTTTGGCGACTGCTCGCATGTTTTCAGGACGATTCATCCCGATATAAGCATGCTTGGTAGAATAGTTATAGAACGATTCGGCAATATGCACTTGCGCAACGTCTGGGTCTACTTCCGAAGGACCTAAAGCCCTTTCAAAGACGATAATTTGATCCATCGCTTCACAGAAGCGGGTTACATCATCCACGTCTTTTTTAAAGGGTTTTCTAAGCTGCCGAGTATAAGGGTCAATCATCCGGATAGCTTCACCGAAGTTAACAAATCCGGTCCGATTCCCTTCATTGAGCCAGTCATTCTCGCGTTTTCTGCCACATGCTCTAAAGGTCTTAGGAATCGAGCGAATGGCGTCCTCCACTAAGAACGCAGGAATTTTCACAATATTAGTAGTACGGTCAAGGGTACATCCAGCACTATAGAATATCTCTCGTGCCTCTTCACTTTCCACCTTTACCCCAACATCCCATAGAAGGTCCAAGGTCGCTAAATGGACATCATACAGCTCATCGTTGGTAAACATATTCAGCCCGATCCCCTCCATGCGGGTGGAACCAGCGTGTATACCTCTGAATGTCAAAAAACTCACCTCCATATAGTTTAAGGACTATTAAAAGAAACATAAATGGTAGACCTAAAATCCATTTTGTGTGGACAAACCACCCCCTTAAATGGCCTTTTAATTTCGCACTAAATCTTTATCCTGTTTTCAAGACCCTCACTTCTATAAGTGGGGGTGGGTTCTTCGTAAACTTCAGGTGGGGTAGAGTCCCCATCTGAAGACTCGATGTTCAGCTTCAGCTGAACGAGTTCACTTGGACGCCAGAAGTCTCTTGCAAAGTTCTACAGCTGAGCCGGCATCTGCTCCATAACCGTCCGCACCAATGGTGTCAGCATATTCCTGAGAAACGGGAGCTCCACCAATAATTACTTTCACTTTGTCTCTGAGCTCCTCTTCTTCCAACATTTCAATAATGTCTTGCATAGCAGGCATCGTTGTGGTTAACAGCGCGGACAGTGCTAAAATATCAGGTTCATGCTCAATAATGGCATCAATAAAGTCTTCAGCTGAGACATCGACTCCCATGTTGATAACTTCCAGCCCGCCACTTTCGATCAGCATAC
The DNA here is from genome assembly GCA_000961805.1 of Peptococcaceae bacterium BRH_c23. The sequence continues at coordinate 16,388 of LADV01000343.1, forward strand.
CGACTAAGTTTTTGCCGATGTCATGAAGGTCTCCCTTAACAGTGCCAAGCAGAATTTTGCCTTTGCTTTTTTGGTCAGCAGCGGCAATTAACGGTTTCACCAGTTCCAGACCGCTACTCATACTTTTTGCAGCCATGAGTACCTCTGGAACATACATATCCCCAGCCTTGAAGCGGACACCTACAACGTTCATACCAGCAATTAAGCCTTCGTTTACGATTTCCAGTGGATTGTTACCCGCTGCAATCAGGGCCTTAACCTGATCCAAAACCTGATCTTTTTGTCCCTCGATAACACTTTTTGCAAGATCCGCATAGTTAGCCATTCCTAATTTTCCTCCTCTTTTTAGGTATTCATAACAAACCAAAAATCTGATTTAGCCCACTTACCTGTGCAAACCTCGCGCCCCAGGTAATGGTCTTAATAATAAAGCCCGCCTACCGCCAAAGGTAAGAACAAGCATTATCAACTAAAGTAACCTTCTATACAAACACTGTTCTTTTCTGAGCCTTAAAAACAGTTGAATTAGAATTTATAAACGGGACCCGTAGTTTTGGTTGACAAATGTTGCTGAGTATTTTACCAATTTCCAGTTCGGAATTTTGCATGTACCGCAAGCCCTAAAGAACAATTTGTTTCTAAGGCAACGAGCAGCCCGGCTATTTTTAGAATTGTAAATCATGAATGATTCATTGCAATGAGTTATGATTTCGGCGCGATTCCCTCTAATCGTCATGCTCTTAATACCATGCAACGTCCCACTTTTTGAAGGCCATAATTTGAGCTTCTCAACAAACTTGAAGAAATCTACATTTTTACGATAATAACGCTTTTTTGACGAATCTACCGACATCTATCTCAACTCCAATCCATCCTAAGATTCCTGTGATTCGAGTGAAACCAACTTACTTTGCTACGCACAAGACAGTTACAAAACTTCCCCTAGCATAGTGGCTACTCCGATTTGCAGCGGATCATGCAGCAACCGATCAGTAAGTAGTTGCTCTACCCCTAATCCCTGCACTCCTAAGGGGATTCCAGGTGCTGCAATTTTTGTATTCTTCGAAATATACCTTAGCTCTATAACATTCTCAGCTGGACAAGCATCCACAAAAATCTGATGTCTTGCTAAGGCGCTCTCCAAGTCAGTCTCTACCTGAACGCTATAACCTAACTCTTCGATTACACCCCTCAGACGTTGACTAGCAGATAAATCTATATCAAAAACAGTTACCAGCGCTCCATAACGGACAAGGGTTAAAGCAGCACTGTTTCCTACTGGACCAGCCCCTAGGAGCAACACGTGCTTACCTTCAAGCCCTTGGCACATGTGCTTAAGGCCTGTAACATAACCTTTACCAGTCGCATCGCCGTTATCAGACACCTTGCCTGTTTTAAGATTAATCGCTACAAACCGATGATCGTCGGCCATGAATAAGATTTCCGCACCCTCTTGAACTGCTTCAGCAACACCCCCAGCGTCGCTGTTGTTTGTAATAACAGTCCTAAAGCCCAGATAAGTAATAATGCTGGCCACTGATTCTGAAAATCCTTCGATAATTCCCTGACCACAGGTCATGGGTACTACCGCCACAAGGGGATTCTGTCTATCGAGGTAGTCGATCTTTTTGCCCGAAGCCTGGGCAGCTATTTCCTTTAAAGTACATCCCGTCATTCTCACGAGATCGTTATTATAAACCACTAAGGTTTCGGCGATTTGGTTAATATCCTTTTCCTTAAGTCGTGTCAATATTGTCAACTCCCTGAAGCGCTTTTAGTATGCTTAACGCTCTCTTCATAGACTGGGTATCGGTCAAGATAATGTCGAATACCCCATTCCTTACGGATCGCTTGGATGACTGCGCAGCGCTTATTCCACGCCTCTTTTAAGTCTAAACCTGTGATTATAAGGGTTGCTGCCCACTCCGTTTTACCTGGTGAGTAGTTGGTAAGTGCTTCATCAGCTCCAAAGAAATCCGGATAAAGATAGAGCGGTCCAACACCCGCCATAATATGTTCGCCAGAAACTTCGAGACAGTCATAGCCTACTTGAATGTGTTCTAGAATTGCACCGCACTTTTCAATAATCTCAAAGGCAGACCAAGACTTATTAAGGACAAAGGCTTGACCGAGGATTTCTAACATGTTAATCCCAGTAGCATGATAAACTGCGATAGGAGTTTGACTGGGAAGCCGAGCATCTATTTCTAGAACTTTCAGCTGTCCTCTATGTAATATCGTCTCAACATCCATAATTCCATTCAGATTTAAGCTCTTGGCCAAACTTAATCCGATCTGCTCAAACTCTTCCCTCAGCGAATCTGATAATTGGGCCGAACCCACAACTCGTTTGCAATCATAGACTTGATCCATCTGCAATTCTGTGATTTGTAAGACTTTATAAACTCCAGAAAAACCGATAATCTCCAGTGAATATGATGGACCTTCCAGGTATTCCTCTATGACCCAATCCTTCATACCTTTTTCAAATAAGCGGTGAAATTCTTGACTACTCTCGAGTTTGACAACCCCCTCACTCCCACTTGCTCCAGAAGGTTTTACGATCAGGGGAAAACCACACTCCGGCCAAGGGATTGGTGCAGGTACTCCCAGGCGACCAAATAATTCATTAGACCTAATTTTCGAAGATGAGATGGCATAAGCATTCTCGTCAAACATCAAAGGCACATCGGCATATTTGGCACTTCTTACAAGACTATCTAAAGCGACTTGATTTTCTAAAGCTGGAATGATCAGATCAAAATCTTTTAGAAAAGGTATCCACTCTACAACTTTTGTGACATCAATTGAATGAAACTGATCACAAAGTTCAGACGCCGGAACCCAAGAATTCTTATCAACTAGGACAACTTCCCATCCAGCCTTCTTGGCCAGATAGACCGCCTCAACTCCCTGAAGCTTACCCCCAACAACAACAACCCTCATGCTAATGCTCCTCCCCAAGGAAATTATGAACGATTTTGACGCTTCAGGACCCAGTCAGCATACTCATCTCTGCTTGCCGGAACCAGCCCGTGCTGAGCTAGTACCGGAATAATTCTACTTACCGTTCGATTTCCGTCATCAATATCCAGGGATTGATTAGACACTCCAGCCAAGCCAGACTGGGGAGGAATAATCGAGGTTACAACATTAGCCCCAGCGTCAAGGCGATCCGCTAAACCCTTAAGACCATCAACATCTAAGGAAGCTGGAATCAGGCGATCCGGAAAGACTAAACGCATAATAGCGATGATTAGTAACTCTCTATATGGAGCTACCGAAGTGAAGCGGTGCATAGGAGTGCCCTCCTGCGGAACAAAACTCATAACCCGTACTTGATCCGCTCCTAAACTTTTCATAGCCTCCAGCGAATCTACCAAGTCTTCGTCCGTATCACCCACCCCAGTCAGTAACCCTTCTTCAATAAGAAAACCTAACTTGTGGGCTGACTTTTTTCCTTCCATGCGTTCAGAATAGCTTTGTCCAAGTCTTAGTTTATGATATAAATCAGGGTTATGGGTTTCTTGATAGGTAGCATACCAATCGATGCCGGCTGCCTTAAACTCGCGTAGTACCTCCTCCGAAACAACTCCTGCGGAGATCATAATCGGAATCTCTGTGCTTTTTTTAATCAGTTCTACAGTTCTTATCAAATGTTCAAAGCCTGACTCTTGTTTGTCAAAATAATACGGATCTTCTCCCATGGTTAAATCCAACAAGTGAACTCCCGATTCCACGAGACTTAAAGCTGTTTCCATGATTTCTAAATCCGTTTTACGATATCGTTCTAGAGAGTGATTTGACTTACGATACAGACAAAAAGCACATTCATTGCGACAATAGGTTGAGAAATAAACAAATCCGTATATAAATATTTTATCCTCAAAGTAGCGGGTCCGAAGCTGGCGGGCAACGTTAAACACTTTTGAAAGATCTGTTTCTTCAGACAACGTCAGCAAAAACAAAAGTTCGTCTCTGCTTAAAGGGTTCTCTTGAGCCGCTTTTTCTAGAATCACGTCTAACTTTGAGCTTGCACAATCTAACATCAAATCACCTTCTTTTTGTTCAATCATTTCTATAACTCCTAATCTTTAATGATGCAAATTCTATGCCAAGAGATAAATATTTGTCGGCTGTTATCAGATTCTCTTTCTCGATCCCTGAAACCCACGCACACTAAGGCTATCCGCAAAACCTTACTCCATTTCGGTGGAAATAGTCGAGTATTAATTTTTAAATCTTAGTGAAAATATGGATTAATTCAAGTCCATCAGCACTCTGTTAAGTCATTATTAACTCACACAATTAAAAGGGTACCCTTTGGTACCCCGAAACATAGGCAAGGATTTAGACGTCTCTCCTACCCACGAAGTTTATCTGCAAACTCCGACTTAAGTGCGCGATAATATTAGATACTACCTCCCCTAGTAACATTTTTAACTTATTATATTCTTAAGTTAATACAACCGCAATAAATATAAACCTTGCTTTAATCCATCTTGTCATTACGGATTGAATATTTGATTTATTCTTTTGGATCTCTTTCGACAGCAGGCAGGGTATCCCTAGTGATAAAGAAAAGTCTGCATCTTTATTGACTTAAATAATTAAGAAAGGATCCAGTGTCGATAGCACTGGACCCTTTCTTGACGAGATGTTTGAGGTTTTCGAGATATTGAGATATTGAGATATTGAGATTAGAGAGGTAGTTGAGTCATATAGTTAACAAGATCCGAACCAAGAAAGAATCTTATTGATTCGCTTTAATAGATCGGTCTAAACTACCATTATGAATTAAGGCATACGCTCGGTTATATCGATTCAATCCATACGGCCAATACTCATCTCTCGATTTACCCATAGCGATTTGTAGTACGGCCCAATAGGCCCATAAAGTATCACATAAGAACTTATTAATAATTAGGGAACCTAGTTGTTGCTCTGTTAATTCCCCGCCATAATACTCCTTTAAGAAAAAGCGTTCTTGTTCATCCGTGAGTTCTGCCTCAATGGAGAGCGCTCCCAAATCAAACAAAGGATCATTCATACCGCCATATTCCCAATCAATTAAGTAGAAGTTCTTCTGATCATCCAACCAGTTTTCGCATAGTGGATCATTATGGCAAGGTGCTAAGCGCGGGGGATTATTCTTAAAGAGCACTCTGAGTTCTTCAATTTTTCCCCGCATGGTTTCTGCACCTTCATAGAAGGCAAAGTTTTTCTCTGCTAATAATTGAATATAGGTTTCGATTTCTTTTAAGGGATTAAAGTCAGAGATAAATTCTTTATTTGAGTCATGGTATTTTCTAAAAACATGTGCTGCCATACTCAAGTAGCGTGCTTCTTCTTGGAAATCCTTGATGTGTAAAGTTTTGCAATCGTCAATATACTTACACACTTGATTTCCTGTTGTTTCATCATAATAAATAATGGGCGCGCTAATTCCTATATCAGCCATAACTTGAGCATTGTGCTTTTCAGCTGGGCGATTTAAGTACTCCATTGTTCCTGCTCCAGCAAGCCTTAGCGCATAGGTTACTTCATCTATCGTAACTTTGTAGTTACTGTTCGTTAACCCACCAGGTAAAATTTCAATAACACTAATTCTCGAATTTGAAAACTTTGGGATCTCACTAATCAGTTTATAGACTCGCCCAATAGTCTCCAATGAGATAGAGGGCTCAATCAAAGTTATCTCATGCATAAAACTATATCCTCCAATGCAACTTATAGACTAATTAATCCTTTGCCCTAATTGCAACAATATATTACTAAAAGGTCTGCAGATAGTCCAAGACACTGAGCCCTATTGATTAGCTTTAATTGAGCGATCTAAACTTCCATTATAAATTAAATCATAAGCTCGATTAAAGCGATTTAACCCGTACTCCCAATACTCTTCCTTTGGTTTGCCCATGGCAATTTGAAGGATAGACCAATAAGCCCATAAAACGTCGCACAGGAATTTATTAATAACGAGGGAACCCAATTGTTGCTCTGTCTGTTTCCCGCCAAAATATTGTGTTAAGAGAAATTGCTCCTGTTCTTCAGTAAATTCAGCTTCGATAGATAAGGCTGCTAAATCAAAGATGGGATCGTTCGTCCCAGCATACTCCCAATCAATTAGGTAGAAGTTCTTTTTGTCATCCAACCAATTTACGGGAAGAGGATCATTATGACAAGGAGCCTTAGGAGGGGGGTTCTTTTTAAACAACTCTTTAATTTCTTCAATCTTTTGGACCATTGTTTCTGAGCCTTCATAAAATCCGTAATTCTTGTCAGCAAGTAGTTTTATATAAGCATCAATTTCTTTTAATGGATTAAAATCGCAGTAAAATTCTATATTACCGTCATGATATTTCCTGAAAACTCGGGCTGCCAAAATGAGGTAATTCTCATCCTTGAAATCTTCACCATGCAACGTTTTACTATCGTCAATATATTTGCAAACCTGATTCCCAGTAGTTTCGTCGTAATAAATAATCGTGGCGCTTATCCCCATATCTGCCATGACCTGCGCATTGTGTTTTTCAGCAGGGCGATTTATATACTCTATGGTTCCGACTCCAGCAAGCCTTACAGCATAGGTCACTTCGTCGATCGTAACTTTATAGTTACTGTTTGTTATTCCTCCGGGTAAAATCTCAATCACATTAATTCTTGAGTTCGAAAAATAAGGGATCTCACTGATCATTTTGTAAACTCGCCCAATAGTCTCCAAAGAGATAGCGGGTTCGATCATAATTTGTTCATGCATAGACAATAAATCCTCCCATTCACTAATTGCACTTTTTTAGCATCCTACACCCTAAGTATCAAGGATTTACTGAGATTGGTAATATTGTCGATCAGCCCTTAAATGTTTAAGCGTACTCCGTCAAGATAAGTAAGGCTTCTTCCCATACTCTGGACATTCTGAGATTCTTCCTTCATCATTAATAGACGTTCTAAACCAAATCCAATCCCAACCCATGGATCAATAATCCCCCACTGGTCGTCTAATACATGGGGACCCATAGCACTTGAACCTAACTCGATACCTTTAACAACATCTAAGGTATCTCCATAAACAACGGACGAGGTTAATTCCAACTGATAATCGGCAATACCGACGGTATCCATGACCAAAGATGCAAGTTCTTCCAAGCGTTGATGTCTCTGATCTTCTGGTAAACCCAGTTCTGTCAGGTTAAGCATCGTAAACTCGTTTAAATGTAGAGAACCCTTAGACTCTTTCCGGTAACAAGTCCCGACCTCGAAGATGCGTATCGGTTTTTCCCATAAACGCAATAAATCTTTCCAGAGTGTATATAGATTGGGCGCCAGCATAGGACGTAAACACCGCTTTGCATCAAGCCAGAATACTTGGGCAAAAAGCGGATGATCCTCAGAGACTGACATTTTAGCTAAGGATGCTTTGGAGATTATCGTCGGAGTGACCACCTGTACGAATCCTTGCTTAGTCAAAGCTTCAACGAGTTGCTGTTCGAGAAGACATATAGAGGGTCGTTTCTTAATATCCCGCAGTTCCAATAAACGCTGCTTTCCATCGAGCACCAAAAGATGTTCTTGCTCTTGAAAAGCTCTGTCGCGCGCTTGCGGAGACTCAAAACACATTTCTCGCTGGGCTTCGCTGGCATTAAGTTCTTGTAATCGTTGTTTTTGGATCGGCGTCCATGTGATGTTCAATCAGCTTACCTCCAGAATTTATTGGCGAGGAGTACGGGAGTTTCACCCGTCTACGCGGATTTAGAGTCCACGCGATCAATCCGATCTACCCCCCATGTATAATGGATTCTAGAACTTCACTGGAACACGATTTTTATATTATGCAAATTTTGTGCCAAATTCTACTTTTAAGCACCTAAACATAATTGTTTTTAGCTGCAATTTTCAGCAACTGTTTCCACAAGCGACCCTAGATAGCATCTTCCCTAGAATTTCTAGGATAACCATCGTAGTTTGTTCAGGCAAACTGAAGCTTAAGCAGAAAATTGGCAGAAGATTAACCATGCTCCTAGGTTAACTTATCTTAGTTTTCTCAATAGTTCAAGTCACGAAGGACTTTTTTCAGTCATTCTTAACTCATAAATGACTTGTAATTAGGGTTCTCTCATCTCGAATAACTCACTCGCTTTTTTCTTGTCATGTGATATACCTCGAGAACAGAAATTACCCAAACAGCGATTCCTCCAGAATATCTACCAATCACGGAAATTTCAGGCGAAGTTAATTGAAAAGTAATGTAGCCAAAGATACACATCCAAAATAGCATCACTAACCCACGCATGGGCCTCGCTAAAAAGAGATAGCCTGAACCTGGAATGATCATAGCAGCTATGATAGGAATTTGATGTGGCAATCGAAGCCTCCTCCTGATCATCCCTTAGTACCCACGAGGTCTAGGCCAGCGACTAGATCCAGCCTGGAGAAAAGCCTTTGTATCTACAAATTTATAGCGATGCAAGGTGAACCACAGAGAAGCCAAAAAGTAAAATAGTAAACCTGCTAAGACATTCACCCAATACCCGAAATACATTCCGCCTAACGTCGTTAAAGTCAGTACCAGTAAGATCAGTGCAGGAAGAGGATGCCAAGGAGCGACATACCCACGTTCAATCGAGCCCATGGGATACATCTTTCGGAATTTAAACATCATGTATCCCATGAATAAATAGACCAGCAAGGCCGAAAGGATCGAAAAAGTAATAACCTGATCCAACAATCCAGTATAACCAAAGGCAATCGATATGGGAAGCAGAAACAAAATTGCCCGATAAGGAGTCTTATACTTTGGATGGACCGCTGAAAAGGCACTTGGAATCAAGGTATCTCTTGACATCGAAAACCAAGCCCTACTAGCATCATTGATACATCCATTCGCGCTCGCCATACAAGCTAAAATCGTACCAACAAACATCACGACAATGACCCCTGACATTTTTGTTGCCAGAGCAGCTTCATAAAGGGGGTAAACAGACCCGCCGAGAGTACCTGCCTCGACCAAACCAGAGCAGACGAACCAAGTTACAGTGGCCCCGACCAGTAAAGTTACCATTCCGATCAAGGTACCCATGGGAAGTGAGCGAGCGGTTGAACGGCATTCCTCAGCGGCTAAAGCAGTTCCTTCAATTCCCAGAAAAAACCAAATTCCAAATTGAAGAGCTGCTACAACCCCAATCCAGCCATAGGGTAATCCGTTGGTTAGTTCGGAGAGCCTGAGAATGCTTTGCGAAGGGATATGAAACTTCGTTGAGAAAAGAAGAACGAAGATAGTAACAAAGGCAATCGCTGTAATGAAGAAATTAAGGGTTAAGGTTGCATAAACCCCTCGATAGTTAAGATATGTTAACAATAATAACGTTAAAATTACATAAGGCAAGCTCTGAATCGCCGGATTAATCGATTGCAAAATTGCTCCGACCACCAAGGCATCTGCCGCTTCAAGCATGACGTATTCAAAAACCAGCATTAGTCCCACGTTAAAAGCAGCTAGGGGCCCGAGAAGATATTTAGCCATTGCATATTGCCCACCAGCTTCAGGAATGACTGACCCGATCTCGGTGTTAATCATTACTAAGGATATATAAAGAATTCCGATGACCCAACAGGCGATAATAGCTCCCAGCGAGCCTCCTTTTGCGACTGTGAAGTTCCAGCCCATAAATTCTCCGACTAGAACAATACCGACTCCCAGTGCCCATATATGCATCGGACCCAGGACTTTTGAAAGATGTTGCTCCTGTTGAACGCCCACTGAATCACTCAAGACTTGCCCCCTCCTTTGCGGTTCGTTTCAACACGGATAAAATCTTGTGCCATAATTACAAACAAGATTGCGCAAAGCCCCCAGGCAACCCAGTTCATTATTCCCCATATATTCACGGTTGTGTAACCTCCATCCTAGAATTTTGCTTTAGCTAACCTTTTTATGAACTTCTTTGTAAAGATAACTAATCATGGCTTTAAGTTCCTTATTAGAACTAGAAAACACGTAGAATAAATAGATTCCTAAGGCTGAAACAAGCATTAAGAAAATCGGCAAATTGAAGGAATAATCCATCCCCCCGGTGGACCCCGAACCCACTAACACCTTACCTCTCATCAACATAGTTGAAAGAAGTATAACAAAACACAATACCATGATGAACATAACGTCAAATACTTCCATCAAGGGACTGTTGACAGGTTTTTTCTCCTTATCCGCTTTCAATATTCATTCTCCTTCTTAAGCAAGCCTCAATATCTAGGCATTGCATCCAGAATATTTCACCTCCGGCATAGCCGGTCATTTAAGACTGCTTGGCACTGTATTTTGCAATTCTTCGCTATATAGGGCAATGCGATTTTTCTTTAGATGAACTAATACAGCAACTAAAGAACTTGTCACGAAAATTCCAGCGACAACCCCAGCGACTAAAGCAACATTCCGAATCAAATCACTCACTGCCAATCTAGCAACGCTCATTAAAACGAAACCTAAAACCACCCAAACAAATAGTATAAAGACAAAAACTAGCCCGGTATCCTGCCTGTACAACTTATTAATTTTCGACCCATCAAACTCCAACATTATCACCTCACAGATTTAGTCTTAACAAATTGCAAAATGCAATTAGCGTGCCAAAAATCCGAGTCAGATAGTATACCTTGCGTTAATTTTTCAAAGCATAAACCCTTCCACCTATTTAGCATATATCTAACCAAATTTATTTTGTTATTCCTAACAATCCATTGATTTAAGACTTAATAATTTTTGAATTTTCTATTGAGTTCGACTTATTACTACTTTAATAAGTCAAAATTAACTTAACTCATAAAAAACAACCACCTGCTTATAAACAGATGGTTGTCCAGTTCAATGCCCAATTTGATCAATCACAGGCAGGAGTCGTCTATACACATCCATCGACATCTTTGACTCCCAATGTCCTGTGAGAATTGCAACACCGATGATCAAAATCCATAGACCCAGAACACCAAGAGCTAAGTGTTTTAAGGTAAGAGATCTCTGACCTGATACGGCTTGAAACGTCAGAGTCTCTTTAACTGGACATTGCTGCACACAGCTCAAGCAACCCGTACACTCTGGAGACCATACCTGACCTGCTTTTTCAACAAGAATCCGATTCGGACAACTTGCTGTACATTTCCCACACTGTATGCAAGACTGCATATTGCGTGTAATTTTAAACGGACTGAGTGTACTAAACAGCCCTAAAAGTCCACCATATGGGCAAAGATAGCGGCACCAAAAATTTTCGAAGAGAATCGAAAGTAGGACAAGAAAACCAATAACTGACATCCCTACAATGCTTAAGCTCTGAAAAAATCTCAGCATTTTAACATCCGATACCATGTTGTAAGGCGTATTCATGAAAGCCACTGCGTCTGCCCCACTCATTCCAAATAAGATCAATGAGACAAAGATGAACAATAGAATGTATTTAATCGATCTAAGAACATAGTCCAACCAGTTTGGAACTTTGAAATTCCTACCAAAGATCATTTTTCCGATTTTCGCCAGTCCTTCAGAAAGTGTCCCAATCGGACAGATCCATGAGCAAAAGGTCCTTTTAAGCAATAGAGATAAAATGATGGCCGCCAAGAAAATAACTAGACCCGCTGGATGGATAGGGTCAAAGTTTCCCGTGGAGATCCATGCTTTCAAACCAACTAAGGCACTGATCGGCAAAAAAGCCTCAACTCCGGCAGGTCGGGATACATTAGTTATTGAGTCATTGGCAACCTGTTCGAGAAACACCACAAAGGTTATTCCAATATAAAGCACGACAGCCGCAAACAGTATTTGGACAGCGTTTCGAATCGTAAGCTGCTTAAAATTGCTTGATTTCATAAGGTCCCCCTTTCAACCATGTAAACGCTAATGGAATAAAATTAATCAATATTAAATTACTCAAGCCCCCAAAACTCACATGCTTAGCGGCAAGCATTTAACCCTTCGATCATTATAATTAATATATAAATAACAAGACGTGACTTTAATCACAAATTTGGCAATTTGTGCGGATCAATATCAAACTATAAGCTAAAAAAGGACATAAGCGTCAAGTATAAATGAATGAATTATATATTAAAACTAATCATGATATACTTACTATATTGGCTATATTCTTCCAATATTTCTTATGAACAGAAGGAGATTTATGTTATGTTTATTGCAATATCCTTATTTATCTTAGCAGGATTAGCCGAAATTGGCGGCGGTTATTTAATTTGGCTTTGGCTTAGAGAATCAAGACCGTTATGGTATGGCATAATTGGGGGATTAATCCTCATAGTTTACGGTATAATACCAACGCTACAGAAATTTCCTAACTTCGGAAGAGTCTATTCAGCCTACGGGGGTGTTTTTGTCATTTTGGCGATTCTTTGGGGTTGGGGGATCGATCATAAAGCTCCAGATATCTATGATTGGATTGGATCTGCTGTATGTCTAATCGGTGTATCCATCATGTTATGGGCTCCGCGTTCTTGACTTATAAAAATCTTTTTAATATTAACCAAAAGAGTTTACTATTCTGTCATTTTAAATCAACCTAGAAGAAAGCCAACAAAAGCACAGGATATTGAACCATCCTGCTCTTGTTGGCTTTCTTCAATTAATTTATCAAGAGTAGATTTCTAAATTCTACGATCTCGCCTTAGTCGAGTAGTAGTTTAATTGTTAATGATTGTGCCCCCATTGACATGAAGCATCTGCCCAGACATATAAGAAGAATCACTCGAGGCTAAAAAAACATATACTGGTGCCAACTCTTTAGGTTGCCCGGCCCGTTGCATGGGGGTTGTACTTCCAAAGGTCGCCACCTGATCCGCCTGAAAGCTAGCAGGAATTAAAGGGGTCCAGATCGGACCTGGCGCTACACCATTGACGCGAATCCCCAATTTACAGAGTGATTCTGACAGAGAGCGGTTGAAGGAAACAATAGCCCCTTTACTCGCGGAATAATCGATCAATTGGTCGTGTCCCTCATACGCCGTAATCGATGCCGTATTAATAATCACACTTCCTGATTTAAGATGGGGAAGGGCCGCTTTAGTTAAGTAAAAATAGCTAAAAATGTTGGTTCGAAATGTTCTTTCAAGCTGTTCACTCGTTATATCCAGCAAACTGTTTTGCGAATGCTGCTCTCCGGCATTGTTGACCAAAATATCAAGTTTCCCATACGTCTGAATCGTCTGATCGACCACTTGCTGACAAAAGGTCTCGTTTCCGATATCTCCTGCTAATATCAGACAACGATGCCCTAATGCCTCCACTCGTCCTTTCGTCCCTTGCGCATCCTGATGTTCATTGAGATAGGCAATCACAATGTCGGCCCCTTCTTTAGCATAAGCGATTGACACAGCACGACCAATTCCACTGTCTCCTCCAGAAATTATGGCGACTTTTCCATTTAACTTATTATTTCCCACGTACATTGCATCTTCCGCGATTGGTAACGGATTCATCAAGGATTCAAGTCCAGGTTGTTGATCTTGATGTTGAGCCGGAAACGTGGGTTGAGGTACTTTTGACATCGATTTATTTCCTCCTCAATTGCTATTTCACCTATTAAAATGACCTTTTATTTAGTCTGTACACATTGTTTTTTCCCTAGTCTTTCTCTTTAGCATGTTTTTTTACATGTCACACATTACTTTTTTTATACCAGATAGAAATTAAATAACTATTGACAATCTAATATTTCTCATATATAGCAAGAAACTCCTCCAATCCCTTATAAGGCATTACGCAAAATTACGCACTAAAAATCGAAGGAAACTTGAATTAATAGTGGGCGATGCATATGCATATTTCATCATATCTTTATTGATTTGGGGGCATTCATTTTTATCGCGTTAGCTATGGCCCCTGTCAAGCCTATCCCAACAGCGGAAATAAGTACTATTTCAGAAGATGGAATATCTCTGGTCCATGGCATGATCATCATATGAGAGCGCACACAGCTCACAGAATAATTGGTATCTCCCACGGTTACAAAACCTTTCATACGATAAGTA
>LADV01000192.1 GCA_000961805.1 Peptococcaceae bacterium BRH_c23
TCGGCCAAGCTTCTTTTCAAATCTGAAAATACTTCTTCGTGCGTATAGCGCACATTGGTATATTTTGCTTCCAATTCTGCTTCTTTTAATTTATAGTAAATTTCACCTTCAAATAGCTTGCGTTCATAGGCTTCAATGCTCATTACTACCATATCACCATAACCATTTTTAGTTAAAAAAACTGGCTCTGATGTTTCATGCACAATCTTTGAAATTTCTGAGAAGTTATTTCGCAGGTCCGAAACTGGTCTAATCTGCGGCATAATATTCACCCCCATAATGATCTTAGCGTAATTTTATCATAATTATGCTAAGATTTCAATATGGCAAACCTTCTTATCATCTGCCTTTCAGTTTTTAAGTTCCTAGTATGTTAGGCTTTGAAATAAGGGATATCTTCAATATTATAGTTAAATTTGTCTGAATTTCTAGTATAATACCTATAGCGAAGCGAAGCAGAAAGATTTTAAAAACAGGAAAGAGTTAGCGAGGATGTTTGAATTTTTCTGCCCAAAGTGTAAAAATACTTTATTTAGTGCAAGTGATCATCCACTTGAAGAGAAGATCTACTGCTCCATTTGCAACACTTATCTTGATAATCCATATTACAAGAAACCATCTAATTAGCGAAACATTCCTCTAAAACCCCGGATTAATCCGGGGTTTTACTATTCATTTACCTTACAGTTCAATTTCCTTCTAACCAAGATTTAACTTTTCATCCCAAGAAGGATGAGCACCTGAGTAAGGTCAAATTCGTCACCAGTGTCGAATTTGAAGAAACAGGATAAGCCTCAGGGTGACAAACCTCATATAAAATGCCTATTCCAAATTGGACTTCGCGGGCCAATTTAGAATAGGCATAACTTTTTTACTAATACCGATTATTCGACAACAATAAGGAGTTCTCCAGCCTTGACCTGCTGCCCTTCCTTAATATTCACCGATCTGACAATCCCTGAGATAGAACTCGTTATCCTTGTTTCCATTTTCATAGCTTCGACAACCACGAGGGTCTGATTTTGGGTTACCTGATCTCCTTCTTGTACCATTAACGTCACCACAGTCCCTGGGATAGGGGATCCAATCTCATTCTTATTGTCAGGGTCTGCCATCTCCGTCAAACTGTATTCTCCAGACTGGGTAAGAAGGTTGATGTCGCTCCAGTTCTTGTCCTTGATTTTGATTTCTCTTCTATTCCTGTTGACTTCAAATACCAGAGTTCTGTATCCTTCCAGATCCGGCTTTCCAATGGAGCGGAGCTTGATCATTAGACTCCTTCCTTCTGCGACCTCAGCCTCGATAATCTCCCCTTCATGTAGACCATGGAAGAACACGTCGCTCCCGAGCCTGCTCAGGTCTCCGTATTCGGCTACAATTTTCAAGAATCCTTCAAACACTTCCGGATACAAGGCATAACTCAGGATATCCTTCTTAGTTGGTTCAAACTCAAATTTATCCCTCAGGTGATTAGAGATTTTGTCAAAATCCTCATCTGGGAGCAGTTCGCCTGGACGCTCAGTGATGGGTTTTTCCCCCTTCAGGACCAGCTTCTGGAGTTTCTCTGGGAAACCTCCCATGGGCTGGCCCATCATCCCCTTAAAATAAGCTACGACAGAATCAGGAAAGGTCATATGCTCTGCTTTCTCGTAAATATTCTCTGGAGTGAGGTTATTTTGGACCATAAATATCGCAAAATCTCCTACGACTTTCGAGGACGGAGTGACTTTAACGATATCCCCCAACATCTCGTTAACTGTCTTGTACATTTCCTTAATCTCGGTAAATTTATGCCCAAGCCCGAAACTTTCCACCTGAGGTTTAAGGTTGGAGTACTGCCCCCCGGGAATCTCATACTTGTAAATTTCAGCAGATCCCGATCTCAAGCCCGACTCGTATTTGCCATAAACCGGTCGTACCGCTTCCCAGTAGTCAGACACCTTTTGGATTCCTTTTAAATCAATTCCCGGGTCCCTTTCCATATTTTTAAGAGCTGCAGCAATGGAATTCATGGCTGGTTGGCTGGTAAGTCCTGACATGCTGTTAAACGCAGTGTCCACAATATCTACCCCCGCTTCCACAGCCATGAGTACAGTTGCCACCCCATTACCTGTGGTGTCGTGGGTATGAAGATGAACGGGAATACCGATCTCGTTTTTCAAGGTGCTGACCAGCTTATAAGCCGCATGGGGCTTTAAGAGGGCCGACATGTCTTTTATACACAGAATATGGGCACCGGTTTTTTCTATCTCTTTCGCAAGCTTGATATAGTAATCTAAGTTATACTTTTCCTTCTTACTGTCGAGGATGTCTCCCGTATAACAAATACAGGCTTCAGCGATCTTCCCGTTCTTTAAGACTTCCTCGATAGAGAGTTCCATGCCTCTCAACTCATTTAGAGAGTCGAAGATTCTAAAGACATCAATGCCCGTGACTGCTGACTCTTTAATAAATTCTCTGATGACATTATCCGGATAGTTCTTATAGCCTACCCCATTCGCTCCTCTTATGAGCATCTGGAAGAGGATATTGGGGACTCGTTTCCTCAGCTGCTCCAGCCTTACCCAAGGAGACTCTTTGAGGAATCTGTAGGCCACGTCAAAGGTAGCACCTCCCCACATTTCAAGAGAAAATAGATCATTGCCGTAGACTGAAGTAGCCTTGGCAATCTTAACCATATCCTTGGTCCTGATCCTTGTCGCCATCAGCGATTGATGGGCATCCCTCATGGTCGTGTCTGTAAGCAATACTTTCTTCTGAGATTTTATCCAGTTGACAAGCCCCTCTGCACCTTGAGCATCAAGGATCTGCTTGGTCCCACTCAGATCGTTCAGACTAATACCTTCGATTTCGGGTACCTTGGGAACGTCATAATCCTGCTTTAACCCCCTCGTCTCATTGACTACCACATTGCCGAGGAATTTCAGAAGCCGGCTTTCATCATCCGATTTCTGAGTAAGGGAGATTAAGTCAGGATTTTCCTCGATAAAACCGGTATGGCATTCTCCGTTCAGAAACTGCGAGTGATTGAGAACGTTGATCAAAAATCCCATATTGGTCTTGACCCCAGTAATCTGTGTCTCCGTTATAGATCGGATGGATTTCTTGATGGCATCCTGAAAACTCCTGGACCAGGAGATGTTCTTGAAGAGGAGGCTATCATAATAGGGACTGATTTCTGCGCCAGTGAATCCGTTTCCGCCGTCCAATCTGATCCCGAATCCCGAACCCGTCTTGTAGGATTCGATCTTCCCTGTGTCAGGGGCAAAATTAGTCGCGGGATCCTCTGTCGTGATTCTGCATTGAATAGAATACCCATTGAGCATGATATCCTCCTGGGAGTTTATCCCGATCTCAGGAGAATTCAAGGCGTATCCTTGGGCGATCAGGATCTGTGCCTGGACGATATCTATTCCCGTAACCATCTCTGTAACCGTGTGCTCAACCTGGATCCGCGGATTCATCTCGATGAAATAATAATTTCCCTGGTTGTCTACCAGAAATTCAAGGGTTCCGGCGCTCCTGTATTTTACAGCATTGGCAATCTTCAGAGCGTCCTGATAAATATTATTTCTAATTTCCTGGGAGATTGAAAAGGCTGGCGTGAACTCCACGACCTTCTGATGCCTTCTCTGGATTGAACAGTCCCTTTCAAACATGTGTACTATATTGCCGTACTTGTCCCCGAGGACTTGCACTTCGATATGTTTGGGTTTTTTAATGTATTTTTCCATAAAAATATGATCAATGCCAAAGGCTTTTTTCGCCTCGCTTTTAGCGCTTAAAAAGCCAGACTCCAGCTCACTTTCGTCTCTGACGATCCGCATTCCCCTTCCGCCGCCTCCGGCAGCTGCCTTAAGCATCAGAGGATAACCGCATTCTTTCGCGTGCCTTCTTGCTTCAGCCACAGTTTTAAGATCCTTCTCATAACCCGGAATGATCGAGACTCCGACTTCCTTGGCGACAATCTTTGACTTGATCTTGTCGCCCAGCGAGTCCATCATCTTTGCCGTCGGTCCAATGAATTCGATACCTTCCTGCTCGCAACGCTTGGCAAATTCAGGATTTTCCGACAAAAAGCCGTATCCTGGATGGATTGCATCTACGCCCTTTTTGATTGCCAGACTGATGATTTCCTCAATATTTAGATAAGCGTCAACAGGACTTCTGCCTTCACCGATGAGATAAGCCTCATCGGCTTTGCTTCTGAAGAGGGAGTATTTGTCTTCGTTGGAATATATCGCGACAGTCCTTACTCCCAGCTCATTACAAGCTCTAAATACCCTAATCGCGATTTCGCCTCTATTGGCTACCATCACTCTTTTAAAACTACTCATAAATTTCTTCCTCCATACTTCTTAGAACACTCGACTTTGTCAAAGGTACTAAGGGTTTTCTTAAAATTAAACCTTTTCAATAAATTTAATGCATTTATTATACTTTATTTTTTCTATTCTTCTTGCCATATTAACAATGTATACACGAATACTTATCACCGTCCCGAATATTCTCTTCCTCACCCAGAACATTATACAGAAGGGAGGAAATCACCCCTTTTATCCCATTAGGCCTGCCGAAACCCCTCCAGAAAATCGCCCAGACGGTCACAGGCAATTTTTAATTCCTCCATTTTAGGCAAATTTACTTCCCGATCTCATTGCCTATAGAAAATGCCGAGGCAATTTGTTTCCCTATCCAGCTGCTTTTCCCATGCTATTGAATACGTTCCATTACGTTTAGGAGCCACAAAGTAAATCAAACTCAAGAGAGAAATCCTATAAATATAAAAGAGCGCCAATCAGTCTATAAATCTGATTAGCGCCTTTAACTCATAGTTTTAACTTCATCCTAATTCCCGTACTACCTCATTTACACCTCGTCCAGTCCAGCTACCTTAATGCGAGAATCTAATGGGCTTACAAATCAATAGTTTTTATCAGCGTAACCTACCCAGCCGCCTTCTTTAACAAGTGTTTTGTCAAATTCGCCGACTTTAAAATCTAGTTCGTCTGATTGGTCTGATGAAGTTACAATAATCTTATCGTTATCCATGTCAATAGTTATGGAAGTATCTTTTCCAGCGTAGTTCTCAAAAAGATATTCCATCTTTTCTGATGGTAATTCTATAGCAAACATACCACAATTATACATGTTCTGTCTGAATATTCTTGCGAAGCTCTCGGCTATCACTACATTGATTCCATTTACTTCTAACGCCCAGGGAGCATGCTCTCTGGAAGAACCACAACCAAAATTTGCTCTTGTGACAAGCACAGCTTTGTCTTTAATATCCTCAATGCCAAATCCATTAAGAGACAAATCTTCCAATAGATAGGGTTTCAAGGCCTCTTTGGTGATTTCGGTAAGATATTTTGCCGGAATAATTTCATCGGTATTGATGTCACTTCGATCCAAGAATAAGACGTTTCCATTAAATTTTTTCATCTTTCCCTCCGATACTTACGCTTTATAAACTTTAGAATTTGTTATTTTTCCTGAAATTGCTGAAGCTGCAGCAGTAGCAGGGCTCATCAGATGAACGGTACCGCCTTTTCCCATTCTGCCATTAAAATTTCGGTTGGTTGTAGAAGCACAGGCTTCACCATTAGCAAGAACCCCATTACTCATACCCAGACAAGCTCCACAAGTTGGGTTTGTCACGCAAAAACCGGAATTCTGGAAAATTTCAATGATGCCTTCTTTTAAAGCCATTGAAAAGATAGCTGGCGTTGCAGGGCTTACAATGGCCCGCACGTCATCACTTATTTTTTTATCCTTAAGGATACTTGCAGCAATTCTCAAATCTTCGATACGACCATTGGTACAACTTCCTATATAAACCTGGTCAATTTTTGCACCTGACATTTCATTAACTGTTTTTACCTGATCTGGTTTGTACCCGAAAGTAACCATCGGTTCTAAGGTGGTAACATCGTATTCATAGACTTTTTCATAGGAAGCATCTGCATCCGAAATCCATTTTGAGTATTCCAGTAAAGCGTCTTCTTTTGAGTTGAATTCGTCTTTAATGAATTCCCATAGGTATTCGACAGTTGTCATATCCGGATAACATATTCCACAGGTGCCTCCGGCTTCAATGGCCATATTACATAATGTCATACGTGATTCCATGGACATTGTATCAATAACCGGTCCTGTAAATTCTATGACCATGTTTGTTGCACCGTTTACAGTCAGTTCTTTAATAATAAAAAGTATCAGGTCTTTGGCATAAACTCCCGGTTGTAAGTTGCCATTAAGCACAATTTTAATGGTTTTTGGAAAATGGAAGGCACAGACACCTTTGAGTATCCCCACTTCAAGGTCCGTCGTACCGACACCTGCTGCAAAAGCCCCAAAGGCTCCATGAGTACAGGTGTGGGAATCCCCCATGATCACGGTATAACCGGGTCTCACAAATCCTTTTTCTGGAAAAATTGCATGGCAGACACCATTTCTCCCAATGTCAAAAAAGTCTTGGATATTATGCCTTTTAGCCCAATCACGGAGTATCTTACCCTGTTCAGCGGTTTTAGAATCTTTGGCAGGTGTTACATGGTCTATGACAGCTTT
>LADV01000142.1 GCA_000961805.1 Peptococcaceae bacterium BRH_c23
CGGTTTGCTAAACCGTTAGGGTGGGTAACTGCCGCGAGGGTTCAAATCCCTCCTTCTCCGCCAAATATTATTCCTCGATAGCTCAATGGTGGAGCAACCGGCTGTTAACCGGTAGGTTGTAGGTTCGAGTCCTACTCGGGGAGCCATGGCAGGGTAGCCAAGTGGTCTAAGGCAAGTGGTTCATACCCGCTCATTCGAGGGTTCAAATCCCCCCCCTGCTACCAATATATGCGGGTGTAGCTCAATGGTAGAGCGCTAGCCTTCCAAGCTAGTTACGAGAGTTCGATTCTCTTCACCCGCTCCATTAGAACTAATAAACCGTACTATAAGGTGCGGTTTTTGCATGTTACATATTCTGCTACAAAAGAAATTAAGACCAGAAGACCAGGTCGCAATAATTCTCACCTAACGGTATTTTCAATAACAAGGTGCTTCGCGTATTGACGCGGAGCACCTTGTTAAACTGCGTAGGCTATTAAATCAATTCAACAAACTTATCAACAAGTGTAGGGTCAAACTGTGTCCCTTTGAATTTAACAATTTCAGCCAGAGCTTCTTCTTTGGACAAAGCCTTACGATAGGGCCTGTTGTTTGTCATTGCATCAAAAGCATCGACGATTGTAAGGATCCTGCTCTGAAGCGGAATCTCTTCACCCTTCAATTTGAAGGGATAGCCATTACCATCCCACCACTCATGATGCTTAAGTATCCAATCCGAAATGTGCATAAGATCCGGCGAAGACTCGGCAATACGGTAGCCGATTTCGGTATGCAGTTTCATTTCGTTGATTTCTTCTTTAGTAAGTCTTCCGGGTTTAAAAAGTATTCTATCGGGAATGCCAACCTTCCCGATATCATGGAATTGGGCAAAGAGATACATGTCCTTAATCTCATTTTTCGACATGTTTATAGCTTCAGCCAGTTTGCCGGATAATTCCTGCATTCTGTCGCCATGCCCTTCGGTGATAAAGTCGCGGACTTCCAGCATTTTAGTCAAGATGCCAATGTTTTTACTCTTTTCACTCTGCCGGTGGTGAAGTTTTTCACGGTACATTAGATTATCCGCGATCTTCAACAATGCTTTTAAATCCTTTTGTGTACCATCCCCAACAGCATAACCTAGAGACATGCTAAGGGGTATAATGCGTTCCTCAGAATTAATAATAGCTAGTAATTTATCCATTTTGGACGCTTCGGCTGATAATTCTTCAGTAGTTGTGTGTTTAACTAATACGGCAAACTCATCTCCGCCAATCCGGGCAACGACATCATTTTGACCAAAGCATTCACATAAAATAGTTGCGGCTGTCTTTAAATAATCATCACCTACAGCATGACCGAGAGTATCGTTGACTAGTTTCAATCCATCAATATCACAAATGACAATACCCATTCCGCTCGTATCTGTATTTTGATATTTATCCAATGTATGATCAAAATAGTTTCTGTTATAAAGATTTGTTGGAGTATCATGGATACTCATGTTATAAAGTTTGACCTCTGATTCCTTACGCAGAGAGATATCTCTAACAACGGCCAGAACCGTATCGTCTCCGCATAAAACTAAGCGTGCTTCAAAGAAAGTATCTTTGTTAAATTTTAATTTTCCAGAACAAAACTCAAAAGTTTGTATTTCACCAGTCTCAAATAGTTTTTCTATGTTTAGGAATGCTAGTTCCACAATATGCTCAGCAACAAAGTATAAATCCTTGATATTTTTGCCTAAAAATTCAGCCTTCATATGAGAGGGAATCATAGTATTTTCAATATAATTATCAATTAAATTACCTTTACGGTCCAATAAGAAAAACATATCAGGAATGACCTTCAAAAATGCACCTAGTCGGTTTTCACTTTCCTTTAAGGCCTTCTCTGAGTTTTTTCTATCAGTTATATCAACAATTGTAACAATGATCTTAGACAATTTACCTGCTTCGTCAAACTCTGGTTCATGATCTCCCATTGTCCAGCGAAGATCACCGTTATCTGGATTTCTTATCCCGATAATTTGTTCGCGTGCAGGTTTGCCGGTAGAAAGCACTTTAATATAGAGGAAACTCGTCCATAGTTAAGCTTTGACCATCCTCGTTTATATAATGGGTAATGACCTCCTCCAACGAAACTTGAGGCAGATGTTCTATGAGAGATTGTTTCAAAAAAGATTGCTCTACGAGAGTTTTTTCGTTGTCTTCATGGTTTCTAGGGCTTCCCAGTTCGATAAACTTTCTATTGCATACCAGCATCTCCCCTTTCGGAGAGAACACAGCAATACCCACATTCAGATTTACCAATAGAGTTTTCATTTTAGCTTCACTTTCTCTGAGCTTTGCAAGTGTATCCGTGAGTTCTGCGGTCTTGAATATTACTTCCTTTTCAATGCTCAGATTACGAATATACAAAGTTACAACTATAGTAAAAATAACCAACGAAACGATGAGCAATTTGAACACGTTGGCATTAGAGTTTGAGAGAGCTAGCTTAGGGAAAAAATGAGCCAAGAGTAGGGGGATTAATAGCAGAGCAAAATTTCTTAATGACATAGTCATATATCCTTACTCCTTTAAAACTAAAGTTATAAATAGAGTTCTAACTAGAGTTTACGTTATTATTTAAAATTTATGGAAAAATGTTACTGTGCTATGCTTAGTTCTACATATTTCAATATAATTCAACAAAAATCTACTAATTCCTCTAAACCCATAAATACAAAATAATCCATCAGGTAAATCATTTTAACGGACATGTTTATGCTTCAACACAGTAAAAAAGAAACAGTATGGCTTCTTTTAAATGATGAAGTCACACAGTTTCTTTCACATAGATAATTATTTAAATGGTCTGGCTTATTTTGCATTTTCATGGATTAATTATACTGTAAGTCGTCGCTTATCGGCGCTCATCTGAAAAACGGTAGGTCCAGAAAGTTTCTTTCAGGAGCATGTGACTAAATTGATTTTTGGAGGACTTTCCCTTTTTTTGCCCCCTTGCAATACGAGACAGAAACATTTGGGATTGTGATTTATGGGACCGGACCGCAGCCAGCTTCACTTCGGACACATCTGAAATATCATTGACGATATCCGGCGGGCCGAGCACATCCTGAGAGTCATGAGAAAAAGCGTGGGCGTACACGACAGGGCGGTCCTGAACAGAAAGACGAGAAATGGCTCGGATCGTCACATCCCCGAGAGCGTTGTGATCTGGATGCACTGCATATCCTGGATAGTGGGTAAGGACTAGGGAAGGATGAATCTCGCGGAGGATCCGCTCAATTCTATCGATTAAGATTTCAGGGTCTTCAAACTCTATCGTTTTATCTCGCAACCCGAGTTTAATCACATTTTTGATGCCAATAGCTTGGCAAGCCTCTGCCAACTCTGCTTCCCGAATATGCGCTAGCGATTCTCGGGTGGCAAAGAACGGTTTTCCCATGTTGCGTCCCATTTGGCCCATAGTAGCACAGATATAAGTAATTGGAACGCCCGACTTCGCGAATTGTGCAATGGTTCCGCCGCAGCCAAACGTTTCGTCGTCTGGATGGGGGAAAACTACGAGAACATGTTTTTCCAATGACCGATGCCTCCCACTTTAATCCAAAGTCCATTAATAACGCATAACACCTGTATACAGGTGTTATGCGACGAGTCTATAGTTCGAATGGAGATAAACTAAGTTCGAGAGCCACAGCCAGTCGTCCCTCTTGATCATGGCCGGCGAGCAATAGCCGACCCTCTTGGTCTATCTCAAAATCGGTTAGTCCCTCGGCGTATACCCAGCCGAGTTCCATTTTGAGACCAACTCGGTACGGACCGTCGCCAGTGATAATCCCTCGTCCAAAGCGGATACGACCATTGCGAATATATGCACCCACAGTCATATTGCTTTCTTGCCTATGGGCTGCATAGGCACCATTGGTCGTCTCTAGGTGGAGGTAGACTTCGCGGTTGAGAAAGCTATCCAGCGCGAGTTGTACAATGGACTTATCAATTGAGTTCATGAACCTATTTCACCTCAAACCTAATGCTTTTTCCCTTATTATATACTATTTTGATGCTATTTACATCGGCGAGGCTACGTGTGAAGGGGTGTCTTAAGAATGAGGCGTTCTGCATTTTACTTCAAGACGAGATTATTTTTTGCATCTTAGAAGGAAATAAAGGTTATACTAACTAGATTTTCATAGAAAAGTAT
The DNA here is from genome assembly GCA_000961805.1 of Peptococcaceae bacterium BRH_c23. The sequence continues at coordinate 4,192 of LADV01000142.1, forward strand.
GGTAATTTTATAGTGGAACGCATATACTATTCAAGTAAGTGTTTATAGAGTTGATTGATATCGTTCATGTAGATGTAGGTTAGTAGTCTGACGGTAAGTTGTAGGTTAGTAGTCTAATGGTAGTTGTAGGATAGTAGGGTAATGGTTGTTTCAAATAATGTAGGTCAGTTGTAGGACGGTAGAAATAAGGATGGGTTTATTCTCTGTATCCGTGTCTTTTGTTACGGAAGTGGGGTCTTACTCTGTTTTTCTAACTCCTATTAGGGGCTTTTTTTATTTTCTAAAATTAAAAAAGAGGAGAGATAATTGTGAAAAAAGGGTTAAGTAAATCAATTAAGTTGAAGTCGTTAGGGAGAGGAATTTTATTTGTGGTGCTGGCATTGAATTTGGTTTTTGTTTCAGGATGCGGACAGACTGCCTCTGTTCCGGCTGCTCAGAATGAAACGACATCTCAAACAGTCGAGCTAAAATTAGCTCATTTCTTTCCAGCTACACACCCTGCTGAAAAAGAGCTAGTTCAACCTTGGGCCAAGGCGATTGAGACTGCAACTGAGGGCAGAGTGAAAATTACCAGCTATCCGGGACAGACGCTATTACAGGCTGACGCGGTTTATGATGGAGTTATCAATGGAATCGCAGATCTAGGTCTTTCTTGTTTTTCTTATACACGGGGTAATTTTCCTGTGTTAGAGGTTTTTGAACTGCCAGGCATTAAATACGCTAATTCCAAGGCTGCCAGTAAAGTTGCTTGGGAAGGGATCAAACAGTTAAATCCCAAGGAGGTTCAGGATACAAAATTGATGATGGTGTTTACAACAGGCCCTGGAGATTTATATACCAAACAACCTGTACGTGCTCTTAAGGATTTAAAAGGATTAGAAATTAGAGCGACAGGTCTTAGCGCTAAAAGTCTTACGGCTCTGGGTGCCATGCCAGTTGCGATGGCCCAATCTGAAGCCTACGAAGCATTATCCAAGGGCGTCGCAAAGGGAAATTTAGGTCCAATTGAGGTCTTGCAGGGGTGGAAGCAGGCAGAAGTAACCAAATATCTGACTTTGACACCTTTCTTATACAATAATTTATTCTACATTACCATGAACAATAATAAATGGAACTCCCTAGATCCCAAAGACCAGAAAGCGATCGAAGCGGTAAACCAGAAGTTTTTTGAAGAAGTTGCCATGGGTTTATGGGATAAACAAAATGAATCTGCGTTAAAGTATGCTGTCAATGAAAAAGGGATGGAAGTCATTACCCTTTCTCAAGAAGAGCAGAATCAATGGATTAGTTTAATAAAACCAATTCAGGACGATTATGTAGCTCAAATGAAGAAAAAGGGGCAGCAGGGAGAAGAAATCTTGGCTAAAGTGAACAATCTTGCGGATCAATATAACAAGGAGTTTAAGTAAATCCTGAGGGGGAGTCTAAAATTGAAGCAATTATCTGGCATAGTAAAAGGAGTTAGCAGCATCTTGGATAAATTAGCTGGAATATGTATTTTTTCCGTGATGCTGTTGATTGTAGCAAATATTATCTTGCGGACGGTTTTCAACCAACCAATTTTGGGAACTTATGAGCTGGTAGGCTTTATAACAGCCATGGGAGTAGCCTTGGCCCTAGCACACTGTGCTTTTCAGGAGGGCCATATCGCGGTTAGCTTTATCATGGAACATTTTCCGCGAAAAATCCAGTCCATTGCAGCTGTCTTGGTTCATGCCGCTTCTTTAATGTTGTGGGCTGCAACTGTCTGGTCCCTGGGGAAATTTGGTCATGCTATGAAGCTAAAAGGGCTCGTTTCACCTTCGGCAGAAATACCTGTTTACCCTTTTATTTATGTGGTTGCTTTTGGCCTCTTGGGGCTTTGTTTGGTGCTATTGTTCAAGCTCCTAGTTTCATTCAGAGAAGTTCTCGGGACAAGTGCAGCTAAGAAGGTGGCACCATGAGTGTGTTTTTAGTTGGGCTAATTGGGATCGCGTTTTTCTTTGGCTTGGTAATGGTACGTATGCCGATTGCCTATGCTATGGCTCTTGTCGGTTTTGTTGGCTTCAGCCACCTCACTTCAGTACCGGCATCGTTGGATATGGTGGCTAAAGAACTATATAACACTTTTACTTCTTATTCACTGAGTGTTATTGCCATGTTTGTTTGGATGGGGTTTCTGGCTTACTATTCAGGGATTGGCACGAGTCTATACGTTTTCGCTTATAAAATGGTTGGACATTTGCCCGGGGGACTGGCAATTGCCACACAAGCAGCTTGTGCTATTTTCGGAGCGATTTGCGGCTCCAATACCGCGACAGCGGCTACCATGGCGGCCATCGCTCTGCCTGAGATGGATAAATATAATTATGACAAGTCATTATCCACAGCCAGTATTGCTGCCGGGGGCGTTTTGGGGGTCATGATTCCCCCAAGTGTTATTTTTATCTTATATGGCACTGCCACTGAACAGTCTGTGGGAACCCTTTTTATGGCCGGTATCCTTCCCGGGATTCTTCTGATGTTCTTAAACATGGGCATGATTTACTTGCTTACTTTGCGTAACCCGAGTTTAGGACTGGCCGGTGCCAAATCAAGTTGGGGAGAAAGAATTCGTTCCCTTCGGGGAGGGTTGGGGGAAGCCCTGGCTGTCTTTATTCCTTCTGTCGGTGGCCTTTTTGCCGGTTGGTTTACACCTACTGAGGCAGGTGCAGTAGGTGCTGGTGGAGTACTCATGGTCAGTCTTTTAGAGAGGCGGCTTGGTTGGGAAAAACTGAAAAAGTCCTTAGTTGATACTACTCGAACAACCGCTATGATTATGTTGATGCTTGCTGGAGCAATTATTTTTGGCCGGTTTATGGCTATAAGCAGAGTACCCTTTGAACTGGCAAACTGGGTCGGAACTCTTCCCTTACCACCGTTTGCCATTATGGGCATGATTCTTCTCATCTACTTCATCTTAGGCTGCTTTATTGATGCTTTAGCGCTAGTTTTACTGACCATTCCCATATTTTTCCCTGTGGTAGTTGAGACCCTAGGTTATGATCCGATCTGGTTTGGGGTGGTTGTAGTATTGGTAGTTGCCATGGGGGTTATTACTCCACCGGTAGGGATGAATGTTTATATTATTAAAGGAGTTGCCCCAGAAATCCCTTTAGAAACAATCTTTAAAGGGGTATGGCCGTTCCTCTGTACAATCATAATATGTTTAATCCTGCTGATGATTTTCCCGGGAATTGCTACCTTTTTACCAGAGCTGCTGAAGGGATCGTAAAAAAAGTATCAACGTCATGGAGGCGGCTCTCTATTCTACAAAAGATATTAGTAAGGCTCAGCGTGATAATTCTGCTGAGCCTATTTTATGCCCGGACATAGGCAAGTAATCCATAACGACAAAAGTACATTTATCCCAGTACTATTTAAGTAACCCATATGCTTCTAATTTACAGTTGACTTGTATTTCAATAGGAATAGTTGGGTAAATATTTGATAGCTTCCGCATGGTATTTTTGAAAGGCTTTATCGAAGCCAAGATAATCAGTCTTTAGCTCTTTTTGAGATTTATCTATAGCAGATTTTACTTGTTGACTAATTGCGTCATTAAAGAGTTCTTCCATTTTTTTAAGTTCTCTGGCTCGGAGAAATCAAGGTCTTTTCCGGCTTCCTCCATCATCATTCCTTCTGAGGTTACAGTATCGCCTGCGACTCGTTTTTCAAATCTGGGATTGGTATAAAAAAAGTCTCGAGCTTGGGCGTGTTGAACGAATACCAGTCGGAGTCTTAAGGCCAAATCAGGCTCTCGTAATAGGTAATTAGTAAGATCTCGAAAGTTTTCTCGTCTGGCAATATCTTCTAATAGAACTTCCGGGCCTTGGAAGGCTCCAAGGGAGTAATAAGAACCTTTCAGCACAGGCAGTAGTCCGTTCTCCTGAACCGGTAAGAATCTGTCTGTTTTGATGGTGGTAGTGAATAGCAGGGCCAATAGGATCAGGGGAATGGCTAAAAAGGGTAGGAGCAACTGGAAGAAACGGATCATCGGGACGAGACCGTAAGAAACCAACCAAATTAGAGATAAGGCAAATAGAACAAGTGGTACTATTGTGGGGGTTTGCGGAAGAAATAACATTTTATTAGCTAACAATGTTTCATAAAATATAGAGCTTAGTAAGGCAAGCCAAAACAGGAGATAAGCCTCAAGCTTTTTTAGTCTTAAATTATTATCCCAAGGTATTAGAAATATATGTTACGAAAAAATCCCCTCAGATTAACAGGCAGGGTATTTCTGAGCCATTACAATATAATTCTCGTCAACCCTAGTTGCAATAGAAGGTGCTTCGCGTGTTGAGGCGGAAGCACCTTTCTGCTTATGATTTTCCCGCGAATTGCTACCTATTTACAGAGCTGCTGACGGGATTGTAAAAAAAGTTAAGCGGGTGGCGATTAGTGTTTTCTCGATAGTACTAAAAGTATACCCATTATTGTCTTAGCATCCGAAAATTCTCCACGATTGGTCATCTCGACTGCTGTTTGCCAAGGGATAGTTTCAACTTGGAGGAATTCGCCTTCATCAAGGGGAAGGGGGTCCCAAGTTAAATCTTTGCCCCAAAAGTAGTGGATGATTTCATTAGAATATCCGGGAGCCATGTAAAAACTTCCTAAAGAGGTTAAATTAGCGCAATAACCGGTCTCTTCCCGTAATTCGCGTTGAGCACAGGTCATTGGTTCTTCATTTTCACTAAGCCTTCCTGCTGGTAATTCTAACAGACTGCAGCCTAGGGCGTATCTGTATTGTCTTACCAAAAGTATATTTTCGTTGTGAATAGCAACAATTGCAACTGCATTAGAAACTTTAATAATTTCACGTTCTGATTTTTGTCCATTGACGAGGCGGATAATGTCTCGCTCTAAGGTAATTATATGTCCTTTAAATAATACCTTACCCTCAACGCGTTCTTCAAAGAAGTTATTCTTAGGCATTTTTTCCCTCCTCGAAATAAAAGCATATTTTAGCTTTAACTTAATAATGGAAGATAATTAGCCAAACAACAATAGAAGATCTTTAACTAAACTAGTTAAAGATTATAATGAGTTTTTAACAAATAAGTCGCAGGGAAAAATACCCTTTGCGACTTATTTGTATTCCTAACATAGACAGTTTTCTCAAGCTATTCTTACCTAAATCAGTAATAGTTTAGGGATTAGTGGCCTGCTATAATAATCATATTCTTGGAATATTTTACATGGGCAGAATTACGAGTTAGTCGATAAATGGAGAATTTAAACAGCTAAGACTCAAGACCCAGTCTTCATATTTTAAGGAGGGATTTGAATGTACCTACCTGATTTTGATTATTATATGCCGGATAGTCTAGCAGAGGCCTGCGAAGCGCTCGCTCGTTTTGGTTCCAAAGCCAAGGTCTTATCCGGCGGGACGGACATTATTTCTAAAATGAAAAGTGGACTGCTCAGCCCTGAAATTCTAGTTTCCCTAAAGAAATTAGACGAGCTGACAAAAATTGAGTATGTTGCAGGAAAAGGGGTCGTCATTGGGGCAAGAGCCACTCACAATGACCTCGTTAATTCTAGCCTTTTAAATGAAAAATACCTTTCCATTTCAGAAGCTGCGCATCATATGGCAGCCAACCAAATCCGCAATATCGGCACCGTCGGTGGAAATCTTTGTAATGCAGTGCCGTCGGCTGACCTACCTCCAATTTTAATCGCCTTGGGGGCGACCATTAAGCTCGTCGGAAGCAACGGCGAACGAACCATGCTCTTGGAAGAGTTCTTCCTAGGTCCGGTTAAGACGTTGAT
>LADV01000016.1 GCA_000961805.1 Peptococcaceae bacterium BRH_c23
GTTTGCGCCGATATCAAAACAATTTAGGCGACAGGCGGGTCGAAAATATCCTCAGTCACTGTTTCTATGATTTTTGCATCCCTTTTGGCGACGAGGTCGCCGTCGGAAAGATCAAAAATATTCTTTTCGATAAGGAGATCCATGACCTGTTCAACCTCCGCCTGCGTCAAGTCCGCCCTTGGCGAGGGCAGCGTCATGGTAAACGTGCCTCCGCCGGCGACGGTAAATACGAGGCGAACAACTTTCTGGGTTGCAGTGGGCATGGACAATCACTTCCTTTTTATCTTAAATATTAAAACGCTACTCTTCAGTGAGAATATAACTGCTGTTGCGGCGTATCTCTATGATGGGGTATTCCAGTAAACTGAACAGTGCGGTGGCGACTGCGTAAACCTCTTCGGTGGCAGCGCTTTCTTTTACTTTCGCCAGGTTTTTCTGGCGGGTAAGAGGAAGTCCCTCGGCAGTCATTCCGGTCTGATACCGTACCACCATAGCCGTTTCAGCGTGTGTTGAATTGATCGACATATTTTTCTCCTTTCGCATCTCAGCTTGGCAATCGTCTCTTATAGCGGCGCAAACTCTTTTGAGAAAAGCCAGTCCATGCTTCATTATATGAACTTGTCCGGAAACGGTGACAAACCCAAAATCAAAAGAAAAAGCAGGAAGTATCCGAGAGCTAATGAACTAACTAATGCCGCCTTATACGAACACACTAAGGAACGGAAAAGGTATCGAGCTGGTCTGTTACGAGCGGAATATAACTACTTTTTGGTTATCTGTTTTTTTAGACATATGTTAGTCTCATCTGCGTAGTTGTATTTATAGACGTATTTCTCTCGGGGTAATTGTCCTCGTCTCAACTGTCTAATGACTCAATAATTAATACAAATTAATTATGCACTCCCTTGTTTTCAAAGGGGGTGCATTTGTTTTTTTGGGGTGCATGCCCTTTGGACTTTTGATAATAGCTACTTTTTTATAGCTTCAAGTGTTAACCTATATATCCTTCATTTACGGAGATGACAATTCATTATTCGAATGTCCCCTTCTATTATTTGATGGGTGTTTGTTTTTGTTGCAGGTAATCCGTAATACATGTCGAAAGTAAAAAAGATTTGGTTTGGAGGGTTTCACTTTGAAAGAAAAGAATTTAATAACACGTTTATTATTGTATTCTATCCTTCCTCTCATCGGTCTGGTAATAAACTACTATATTTCAAATCACTCATTAACAGATAACTTACTAATCTATGCGCTTAAATTTAATATAATAAATATTACCGGTGTTGGGGCTTTAATAATATTATTAGTCCTAGTATTAGCCGTATCTGATACATCAAAATGGATTAAGAAATATTATTCAGAAAAACAGAACTTAACTGTAACACCATTAAATGAGAAAATAAATGAATTAAAGGAAAATATTAAGCACAAGGAAGATTTACTTTTAGCAAAAGCTGGATCTTTAATGGATAAGTATAATGATCTTCAGCAATATCAAGAAAAGGAAACATTACTTAAGCATTTGAAGCGGTTTACCCTTAATAAACCAGTCATTCACTCTGCACAGTTATATCGTTATAGCAAAAAAATTTTTAATGATGAAACGCTTGTGAAAGTCAATTACATCAATGGTTATGCGATTGAGGGAATTGACATCAATGCGCTAATCCAAACTTATTACCATATCCCTAAGGGAATTTATTTCGACATGAATAATATTCTTGAATTAAAAAGAAAGCTAGATATATTAACTGAGAGCGAAAAGGATTTTGAAAGTATTCAGGTTAGTAATGAAATTGAACATCAAGTACAAGAGGATATACTGAATACTATAGAAGAATTTATAAAAACTTATCGTCCGTTAATTGAAAGCAAAGAACCATCGTCTCTTACAGAAAGTGATAGCTATATAATTGCATTGTATGAACTATGTGTGGAAATCTATTTAAGTTTGACTGACGACAGCGACTATGATACTTGGGAACTGAACTTTTTCACTCCAGAAATAGACCATCAATTAAAAAATATGAAAAGAACCGGGATTTTGAGTGGGATCCTTAAAATAAATGAATATATTTTCCGTAATGAAGGTTTAAGTAGTAAAAAAGGTAGGATTTATATTACGAGGTGTTTTCAATTAAATAACCAAAATTATATCATCTTATTATCAATCTTACCTAATATCATTGATTTTCCCAATTGGAGAAAGCTTCTGTCGACTCAAACAAAAGAGCTGATTCAGGGCTTGCAAGACGACTTAAGTCTAATATATAATGAAGTTGAACATGAAAGGATGATGTAAGATGTTCAATTCCGCCTTAAAACGCGATCAGGCAATATCTAGACTAAATAACATCGGTGTTACTGTAAAAAAAATTGATACCCCCGAAGGCCTAAAAGACAAAAGTTGGATAATGCCTACAAGCGATAGAAAGGGTATGATTATCCTTAAAACCAAAAATAAATAAAGAATAATTATTCTGTACATCTAAAATAAATAGATCCGGCTACTTATCAAGCCGGATCTATTTATTTTAGATGTAACTTTGATAACCACGGATTTTTACCTTCAAGCCTCATTGATGTTTTATTCTTCAGTAATCCAATCATCTCCGAGCAGATCAAATAACAACGCGCTTTCACCTAATATTTTATCCTGCTTCTTAGTTAGTGGATCTAGCCAGTCCGCCTTGTCTCGTACCCATTTAAGCCAGTTCCTTATCTTCGCCTTTTCTAGTTCGCTTTCTAAGTCATTAATTTTAAATTCTATGCTCTCAGCAAACTTTCTTATTTTTTCTGCCCTATTCCAATCAGATGCAAAATTTTCAAGTATTTCAAGCTGTTCTAATTCCTCTTTTCTCTTTTTTTCGTTTTCCCATCGTACACGTTCTTGTTCGGCTCTGCGGATTTCATCAGCTTTACGTTCTTCACGTATATCTTTTACAATATTAATAGCTTCCATTATTCATATTATTATTTCACCTATTTGGTTTTCAATTTTCTTCTTATCGCTGTCACGCCAATGTTTGCGCTTTGAATGATATTCATCAATCTCAAAAGCTAACTTTCCATTCTTAACTAAGTCATAGGGTGGTATGTGCGCCCAACTATGCCTTTTCTGATCGGCAAGCTCTTCTTTTGTAGGCTTATGCTCAACTCTCTGCTGTAACTCTTTGATTAGAATAGGTACCCCATCGACCCCCAAACATATATATGTAACGTTATCATGCACGCGTCACTCATAGTTGTAATAGTGCTCTGCCTTTGGCGCCTTAATATCAACAGAATAACCTAAATGTTCTACCGCCTTAAATAGAGTACTTAATACTCTATGTACACGGTCTCTCTGGTCTCCTGAAACACCAAGATACAAGACCCTGTTCAGAGTAGGTTTTGTAGTTCCCTTCCTTGAACGAAAATATTGTATTGTATCTTTGACTAAACCATGTAGATAGGTTAAGTCTGCAGGAACAGCTACAGATGCACAATAATCTTTTACAGCTTGACGTTGATCCTCCGGTAAAAATGAAAGAGTCTCTGTCTTCTTCACCCCTGATAGACTACTCGAATGATTCATGGAAGAATTTCTTGTTACAATCTTATCTGGCCCTTTTGACTTCGGAAGAGTTGGTATCTTTGGTTTTTGTCCGGCTTGGACTTTCGCCCAATAGCCATTTGGAGGCGTGGGTATTTCAAGCTTCTTACAATGTTTTCTCAATGCAACATCAGATATGCCATACCGCTTGGCAACTGTTGTCATCGGCTCAACCCAAACTTCCTTATAAAGCTTTTCTCTTTCATATGTCCTTGTTTCCATAAGAAACACCTCAAATATAATACTCGGCAGCAATCTTATTAATGCTGATCATTCTCTCAATTCAAGTTTCTTTCAATTTATACAGCCACTTTAGGACTATTCTACTTGGTATAATGAGTTCCATTCTTCTCTGGTCGGTTTTGCTTGGTTCACGTTGCTTTTCTCCTTCCTGTAGGACACTCAGAACGATCATTTTTAAAGATTACTAAACCACAAGTTATAATCATGAACCAATTGATAGTTCTTGCTGTCCTTTTCGACTAATTCCAGCAGACATAGGAAAAACATATATTGTTTCGACCTTTTCATGCTTTTACAACTATGCGTATAAAAAAACTGTCTATCCCTGTAACCTCGCAACAACTTATTTATAGTCAATTTCACGAAATTCGCACCATTCGCGGACAATTTCACATAGTGTCTCATATTTGTACGAATCCCATTCTTTTTCTATCCCATGCTTAATGATCACATCTCTGAAGCGACGAAACGCGCCTTTACCATCAATTGAGTAACACAGCTTATTTCGCAGTTTGTCATCTTCTTGAGAATAACAAAAGTTTTCCATAATTCGATATTCATTAACTTCTTCCCGATCGGGCAGTTCAACATAATCGCCCCAGTTTTCCACCACGTCCACCGCCTCGCGAATAGCATCCTGCTCCCAGTCCTCATATTCACTAAAATCATCATCATCTTCGGATTCTTCGGCAATGCTTAAATACTCCATTTGGATTTCGACGATATCACCTGTCTTTTTGTTCAAATAATGTTTCCATCCATCCATGAAGAAATCCAGTCTATCGACAATTTCTTTCAAGCTGACTGGCTTCATATCTTGATCACCTTTTCCTTTCCCTAACTTGCCGCAACCCTACACATTTTAATCCACTTAAACCATTTCCAGAATTCTTAAAAGGCAGTTCCTTGGTTCGTATTCCCCACCTCACCTAAAACATTTATGTCCTCTGTGACTCTATCATTAGCCTGTGTCAAGTCTTACATAAAAAAACAAATGACCTCCCGCAACATTTCCGATAATTGCAGATGGTCAGCTATAAAAAAAACTTCATTTATTAAACTAGAGTCGTCGTCGTTATTACCAAAGTTCTTTATAATGCTGTGCATTGTCCGTTAGCTCAGCTGCACAGGCGGGAGAGTAAAGATAAAAAATAAATTTGCAGTTTCAGCTCAATTTAAATCCGCTGTCCTGAAAAATACTCCATCGTGTTAATTTTAAATAGTGTTTTCTGTTTAATCTTCTTTCAGCAAGTCCTCAAGTTACTCCATTAGCACCGGAACCTCTTTTTGAGATAAATTCCAGACAAGCTCCATTTTTAATTCGCCATATCCGTGTGCTACGATATTTCTAAGATCAACGATCTTTCGCCACTGAATATCCTTGTACTCCGTCCATAACTCCCGCGACAATGCGTTGGCATGTTCACCTATGTTAAGAAGCGACATTGCTGTTGCCTTCTGGTAAACATCATTTTCGTGGAATCCTTTTTCACCGATTTCATTAGAATACCTTATAATGTCTTTGCATTCGGATATGATCATTTTAAGTAATTGAATATCCCTATGCTTCATATATCCTTACCTTCTTGTTAATGGTTAAATAGCTGTTTTCCTTTAAAGGGCCGGCATCCACATCCACCTTGGTGTTCAATTTCTCTTGAATATCAAGCTTAAGCCCGGACATATCAAATAAACTTGCAACTTTTTCATCAAAGTATACAAGTAAATCCACGTCTGACTCCTCCGTATTCTCACCATTTGCAAACGAGCCAAACAAGTCGATGCTAAGCAC
>LADV01000060.1 GCA_000961805.1 Peptococcaceae bacterium BRH_c23
GTGCCCATATTCCGCCAGCAAGAGAGCAATAAACCCCGTCCCAGTGCCTACATCCAATATCTTAAGTTGTTTTCTCCCCACAGTCTTGATCAAAATGGCCTGCCAGGCTTTTTTTTCTCGTTCGGAGTGGATTCCATGCCCCGGGCATTGGTCAAACTCCTCAGCTGTGTCGTTCCACCTCTCTCGGATTTTCTCTTTAACGTCGTTCGCTTGCACGCTCAACTTTTCATCTCCTCCCTAGCTATTTGTGCTCTTGAATGAACATTGACTGACAATTTGTGGACTAATGCTTTATCTTTAACTCTCTAGATATCACCCCTCTGTCGAAAATCATGCCTATGTAGGCTCAATTTGTGATGTTGATGATTTGAAAAAGCGTCACCAATGGCACCCAATGACGACATTGGTGACAATAAGTGAGAAGAGTATGAGTATGAGAGTATGTTGAACTCTGCCTAGGAAATCCAACATACGAGGCCCACTAAAAAAAGCCATGTAAAGTCTGACCAGACAACTGTCAAGTCAAGACCTCCATGGCCACACACCTTTATGAAATTATATAAACTTTTAAATCCATAACTGCAACACCCGCTGTTGCCATCCTCATGCGCACTACAGATTAAATTATGGAGTCTAGTATACTCAAAATATTACCCCCTAGATAAAATAAAACCCAAAAAAGCGCTGCTATAGCAACTTTTTTGAGTCCATCCCAAAAATAAAATACTTAGGTAAAAATCCCCACAAAAGCCTTCATGACTTTCCTTAAGGACATTTATACCATATTTCATCCTTGTTAGTCAATAGTTTTATCCGATGGCTAATCGCCACTAATCTCCGCTTCTTAAGCGGAGATTAGTGGCGCTAGGCCCCTGGATAAGTTCAACTAATACTTCAGGTGGAGTAGAAACTCCACCTGAAGTAAGTTTCCTATATTGGCTCAGCGCCAAGAGATGAGACCACTCTCAATGTTTTAATGAAATTGCAAATAAATTAGTAACTGCAAGAAGGAATAATAGTATTTATGTAGAATACAATGCACATAGACACAAATGATTATAAAAAAAGACCATGGAGGTCTTGACTAGACTTTAAGTCTGGTTATTTCTTCCAAGGTCTTTTTTTATTCTACAAGGAGGTGATTGATGGCATACTAACCAAAATCGAATGACTCTCCAAAACTTGCTATGTGAATTCGACACTCCAAAACGCCTTGATATCTCTTACCCAAAGATATCGTGATCTGACCGTCAACGATATCTTTGGGTCTTAAAAAATAATAATGAGCTTATCCCAATCTATCAGACTTGCTCTGAGCTCTTCAAATATATAAAGACAAAGAAGGGGCGATCAGTAATGTGTGAATCTAATGTCTATCTCAAAGATGGAAAAAACGAAGTAATGATCATGGAGTCCGTCGATACTATCGAACCCTATGAAAATGGCCTTAGACTTATGGATATTTTCGGTAAACAGATCTGCATTCAAGCCAGAATCAAAGACATGACCCTTCTCAATCACCGTATTATTTTAGAAAAGTTACCCTTAGATAACCTCTAGGAGAGCCCTTCATGCATACCCTGACTGTCGAAACTCCGCAATACCTAGTTACAATAATCTTATATCCAGATAAATTCATTAAATCCTAACTCTAATTTGGAAAGTATGGGGTCGATTGGATTTGAGGTCCTTGATCCTTAGTAAAGAAAAGGGAGCATATCAAAATAGAAATTTAATTTTCTATTTGAGTCAGCCCCTTTCTCAATTAGCCCTTTTTCTAATTATTAATCTGTCCAAAAAGCAAAATAATTTTACTTAACGTGACAGCATTTTACCTTTCATAATCCCAAAAGCAACCGCCGCCATTACCCCACCAACTCCAACTATAGCCAGCATACTGACACCGCTGGCTTTATTCTGTTTTCCTTCTTCGCTAAGCTCATAAGCTTTATACTCTTGGGTTTTTCCTCCTTGTTCACCAGCACTATTTTGTTCCTCGGCATCAGCCTGCTCTTGGGGAGCAACAGGTAAATTGCCTGCTGCTGCAACAACTGTTGGCGCTGCCTGTGGTATTGGATCTTCTGCCCCAGCTCCTTGGGCTTGTGCTTGAGCTGTCGCCTCATTTTGTGTATTTTCTTTCGAGACTGTTTCTTCCTGCTTAGCCATCTCCTGTGGCTGTTCAAGATTTATCGGTTCAGGTTGGACACTTACCGCTTTATCCATAGGTAGAGTTTCTGCCTGAACTTTATCGGACGAATGACTTTCATGAACATTTTGCATTTGGATATTAACATTTTTTTGTGTTGCTTCTGCTAGTGTTTCTTGAAACTGTTTACGTATACTGTCATCCAAGGTAGAAAATTGCGCCAACCACTCATTCATTACAATATTTTTACAAGTATGGTGACAGCAACATACCCCGTAATCAACCATAGTCTGCATATAAACATTGCTTAACTTTGTCAGTTCTTCCTCAGAGGCCTGCCACAAACCTTTTCGGGCAACTTCCAGAGAGTAACCAATCATCGACTGTAAAGCATACGGATCAAGTTTTGATACAACTGTTTGATCGAAAAAATAGGTATTGGCAAGCGCTGACCATGTTTTGTCACTAATTGCACCCAATGTAGCATCAACTAAAAAAGTATTGCCAAACCACTTTGCCAGTGTTTGAGAACCTGCATAGCCTTCTTTCAACATTGCTTCAACAAATTTAGGATTCAAGAGACGGCCATCTATTTCTTGAGAAACGAACTGCTCTAAAGTTTGAATTTGGGTTCTGTCTGCGCCTAAGCGAGTATTGGCAATATAAGCCCAAACATCTTTGCCAGAAACCCACTTTGCTGCTAAGGTCAGCCCTCCCAAATATGAAGCCACATCATCATTATCCAGTGCTCCATAAACTGAATCTCTGACCAGAACCGTTGCTTGAACGTCTTTTAAAACCCTGGTAAAAGTATCCTTAGCCGGCTGTCCATAGACTGGTGTTCCATCTTTGGCCATACCATAAATATAGCCCATACGGGTTAAATAGGTATCTACCAGATCACCGCTAACATCCCAGCTTTCCGTAGCCTCGATCCTTTCTGCTAAACCCGTTCCGTAAGTACCGGGCTTTTCGCCGAATACTCTGGAAGCTGCCAGGAATTCTGCATCTTTCTCACTGTAGCCTTGACTCAGAAGTTCTGCCTTTATCTCTTCATAATGTTTCTTAATATAGTTTTGTGATATATCTTCATTTAAACCTGCCAACTCCCGAACAGCTTTATCCAGCAACTCGCTAACGATATTGAAAGTATCCCGGAAAAGACCTGAGGTAGTAATGACAACGTCAATTCTTGGCCGACCTAGTTCTGCAACAGGAGTAATTTTATAGGATTTTACCCTGCCTGCTGCATCCCAAACAGGTTCAATTCCCATTAATCTCATAACCATAGCTATACTTTGACCCTCTGTCCGCATGGTTTCAATAGCCCATAATATGGCACCTATAGATTCCGGATAAGATCCGTGTTCAGCATAATACGTTGCCAGTAAATCATCGGCACATTTTTTTCCTATTTGCCAAGCTGCTTTATCCGGAACAATCCTGGGATCAAAGGACTTAATATTCTTCCCTGTTGGCATAACATCCGGATTACGTACCGGATCATTACCAAGACCCGGTGGAATATACCCGGCATTCAGGGCCAAAAGAAGCATATCCATTTCTTCTGTGGTCTTCTGGAGATTAGCCCGTATTTCGTCTTCGATAGCACTGCGTGTTTCCAGATCATAATTCACAATTGCTTTTATCATGTCTTCAAAAGCTTCTCCTTCGGGTGCCAACCCGAAAGTGTGAAGACCTAAGGGTGTAACTTCAGCCTCCAGATCATCTAAATAATCTTTACATTTTTCCAACTGCTGTTCAAATGGTTCATCTAACTTTATCCCGATTTTTTCAGCCATACCCTCATCAACTAAAAGCCTGTTAACCTTAGTTTTGATATTAGTAATTTGGTCCTCTCCTAGATTTGCAGCTACTGCAGCTTCATACTCATTTGCCAAATCATGAAGTTCGCGTAGATTACCGTATAGTTCTACATTTGCCAAGGCAGCTGTTAAATGATCAATCAGTACTGCGTATCCCCTTCTTTTAGCCTGTGTTCCTTCTCCCGGGTTATTTACTATATAAGGATAAATATTCGGCATGTTCCCCTGTACAATATCGGGCCAATCTTCGCCGGATAGACCAACTGCTTTACCCGGCAGCCATTCAGCCGTACCATGAGTACCTAGATGGACTACCGCATCGGCCTTAAAATCATACTGCAGCCAAAAGTAAAATGCCAGGTACTGATGAGTCGGTGGCAGCGTTGGTGAATGAGTTATTTTCGCAACATCTTCGCCCCAGCCACGCATAGGCTGCGGTCCAAAAAAGACATTGTCGCTAATAATACCCGGCAATACTATCTCACCATTATCTACCATAACACTTCCCGGAGCAGGACCCCATTCTTTTTCTACAGCTTCACGCAAATTGGCCGGAAGCTGATTATACCAGCTTAAATACTGTTCTGCACTTAACTTGATAATTCCGTCTTGCGAAACAAATTTTTCTAATTCGCCAGGTGCCCAACCGCCAATATTGCGACCTTTATCAAACATAGCTCTAAATACTTGCTCTTCTGTTATTTTACCTTCAGTGCTTAGTGCCCCATCCTGATCCAGCGAATAATTGTTAGCTTTCAGATTTTTTAATATTTCCGTTAAGCTCTTTGGTACATTTAAATAAGAAGCTCCTATTCCATCCTTACCACCATCAAGGTTGTAATAAATAATCGCAACTTTTTTAGCCTGATTATTACTTCTATGCAGTTTTGCCCAAGCTTCTGTCCTACCGGCTAAACGCTCCATCCGATCCGGAAGAGCAATTTTCTTGGTTATTACCGCTCCGGTTTCTTGATCCGTATCTAAGGTAATGGTACCGCCCATCATCACAGGCTCAATCCGACCTTCCAGTTCAGGCTGTGCTATCTGCCAATAAGATTCACTGTAAGCTCCTGCCGGGTCGATTTTCCACTTTTCTAAATCCGACGAATAGATTGGGGTTAGAATTGGTATGTTCATTTCTTTAAATAAAGCTATAGTTTGTTCCTGGCTTTTACTATAGAATTGAAAACCGATACCACCACAAATCATTGTATCTATAGCCGGTTCCTTGGTTCCATCAGCATTAAGATCTCTATAGAAGAAAGTTCGGACCGAATCTATTCTTTTATCACTTGGAGAATAAAGCAGAATAGTATTTAATCCTCTTTTCTCCAGAGCTTTTACTGTAGAAGTATATAAGTCTTGATCTGCATTTTTATAAAATGAATCATAGCCGATAATACCTACCCAGGGAGCATTAGCATTATATTCCGGTCTTTCCATGTACCATTTATAATAATCCTCGGGTTGAAAAAAGATTCCAAGTCCCTCTGCATCCGGATGGTAAACAAAAGCCCCTCCAAAACTGATAGGCTCTAAATCTTCAGAAGTAGTATCTTTATAAGCTAAATATAACAATAAACGTTCCCAGTTACTAACACCACTGTTTATAATATAGGCATTTAGGCGATTCCAGTCATTATCGTCCTTATTAACTTGTACTTGTAATTCTTTTACGATCTCTACAATAAATCCTGTTGTACTCCATTGACCTTCTTTTGTTTTTTCTCCAGATCTCTGCACATATATTTGTGGTTGCTTCCCCTCATTTTCCCATTTTGCAGAATAACAATTACTGAAAATATCGCGAAGTATGGCATCTCTATTCGCACCAATCATTTCTAATAAAATAGCATCCGAGTTTAGTATCGCCTCTTGAACTTTGGCAACTTTTTCAGGAGATTCTAAATCTGATGGAGCGAAAATTTTCAGCCCAAATTCGTAGGGTGGATTTCTTTTCTCAATAAGGTTATGATAGGCTTCCACCATCGGAGCTGTGAAACCTGTGGTACCGGTGATTACAACCAGGTTAACAGGATAACCATTAATTACTTTGATCTTACACTCTGCCAGCAACTCTCCACAGGCTGCAGTAACTGTTGCTTCCCCTTCTGCTACTGCCGTTATCAGTCCGTCATCTACTGTTGCCACAGCCTCATTATCACTAGTCCAGGTAATTTCTTGGTCGTTCATTACTCCGCTGAATTGGTCATATACCGTTGCCTGCAACGTTTTCTGTGAACCGATTGTAATCTTGACTGAGGAGTTGTCTAACTCTATCTTGTCTACTCTTATCTCCTCGACTGTTACTTCACAGCTTGCAGCTTTACCATTACTAGTTGCTGTTATATCCGCAGTTCCCACACCAACTGCCGTTACCAGCCCGTCTTTTACTGTTGCCACATTCTTATCTTCTTCACTGCTCCAGGTGATTTCTTGGTCGTTCATTACTCCGTCAAATTGATCATATACTGTTGCCTGCAAGGTTTTAGTTGAACCTACTGCCATTTTGAGCGTGTTCTGGTTTAACTCTATCCTATCTACACTATTGTCATCAGCTCTAACAATAGATGGTAATAGACTTAAGACCATCAAAAACAACATCAAGATTGCAAAAGGCTTTCGAGACCTACTTAATATGTTCTTTCTTAGCATGCTCTTTTTCCCCTCTCCCCCGTGTTCTTATTTACCTTCTTCTACCGGTTGCACCATAATTAATTTACCTGTTTTAGGGTCTTTAAACACAGTCCCCATTTCTTCAAAGCCGCTGCCTGTTTTTGAGTCAACTTGCGGTAAGCTTTCCATTTCTTTTCCTTGTTTTACATCAACAATCGCTTGTTTTGGTTTACCGGCACTACTACTACTACTACTAGGACTGACGTTATAAACATTAATTAACGCAACTATTAAACCTACGCTAAAAACAAACATAACATCCGCTAGATTAGCCAGACTGCTTAATGGATTAAAGTCTTCCTCCGATTGCAACTTTCTTCCCCGTTTGCGCAACATGCTCTCTCACCTCAATAATTGTTTCTAAAATCGTATCCAAATCATTCAAGTAGCGTTCATACCAGCGCCGACGCACCTTCGATATAGTAAAGGTTAAACTACCGGCAAAAACACCAATAATGGTAGCATCAAAAGAAACAATCAGGTACTGAGCCAACATGTTAAAATCTCCTTTACCCAAGCCTACCAAACCTGGTCCTAAAGGAATCAAAGTACCCATTAAACCCAACAAAGGACCCATTTTAGAAATTAAGTCTGTTTTTTCAGTTCTTTTAGCAATTAAATCTTCTTGCTCGCACAAGAGATTTTGAGCGACTATCCGTTGACGAGCTCCTTCTGCGGAAGCTAAGGTTAGGAATTCTGTGACAACTTTTTTTAGTTTAATAGGCAATTCGCTATTTTCCACATAAAGCTCAAGGTTATGGGTTTCTGGTAATTTACTCAAAAACTCTTTTGTTTTAAACTTGTGTATTTTTTTCTCCCCAACCATTTCCCCGATCAGGGCACCTGTCTCGATTACAGCTGTCACTACAAAATAAAGTAAAAAAGCATAACAAGGTATCATTAAACTTTGGGAAATAATATGCATAATTTGATTCAAATACTGGGAACCAACCATAGCCATTTCCTAATCATCTCCTCCAACTTAAACTATTGAAACCAGTTAACATTTCTTTGCCAAACCCCAACGCAAAAAGAACAAAAAATCCAACTGCAGATAAGAGTAATTCTTTTTTGGAGCTTAATACCATAGGTATAAAAGTGTCTTGCATGGTTGCCACTATGTTAGGAATTAAAAAAGCAGATAACAACGTAAAAATGCCTAAAAACAATAACCCTTGATGAAAAAAACTAGCTACGTCAAAATTAAATCGGGTCAATAATCTTCGTAAAATCCAGCTTACTAAGACGATACCTAAAGAAAATGCAATACCTGTTGCGATAGATACAGCATACAAAGGTACCTTTAAACCACCCGCCGTATAAATTACAGATATAACTAGTGCTCCAACACAAAAGGGACATGGTAAAAAACCCAGCCAATAACTAATTTTTTGTTTTATCCCAAGGGTTTTTGTTTCACAAGTACAAATACAAGTACGTTCTACCCCTAAGTAAAGGAAAAGCAAACCTGTTAGGCATGCAAAAGCAAATGTATATTTGTCAATAAAATCTCCAATAAGCTGATATTTCTCGTTAAAAATATAACTTAACAAAACTACAGAACTGCCAAAAATTGTTGCATAACCAGAAATTTTAGGTATGGTTAACCAGGAAGATCCTAAAACCAAGCCTGTTTTGATGCTTAAAATAAGAATGGCCACCAACAAACTAAGAATTAACATCCTTTTTCACCTCCTTCCGGAATAAGCCACTCGACGTAAAAAGCCTCTCAACCGATTGGTCAAGAGGCTAGAAATACTGATAAACATTTGTTCAGCACTAATAATACCTCCTCTATCGCTCGTAGAGTTATTGGCGTGTAGCATTCAGGCAGGTCTTCTGACTCTGGATCATCAATGTTTCATACCTTCCCAGACTCTTCCAGTGGCATAATAGAAACATTTCCCCATCACAGCGGCGGGACCATGCAGGAATTACACCTGCTTCCCTTTTAAACCGAGGCTCTCAAACTTCGGTACCTAAATTCCCTAAATATTTAGTTTTTATAGATATCCAGCGATATTAAAGGGGTTCCGTTTCTCCTCCACTCCTAATAAAAAATAAAGAGACAACCCCACATCACTAATCATAAAGACAGCAATGTATCGGTTGTCTCGGAATCACGTTCTCTTCCGCTTTCAAGTCTCATTCGCATTTTTGAAAGCAGATCCCGCTTGAACAAGACTTTTACCCTCAAGGTCGATTTCCCTCGGGAAACCAAATATGTACCCATAAAAATATCAAAAGCCCTCCAAAATATGAAGGGCTGAATTAAATAATTCCTGCCACCCATCCATCGTGAGTAATGCATATGAGCAATCAGGTCTCCTGGCTCAGGTTCCTCGTTTCGTGCCTCCTTCCCAAGTTTCCTCGGTGGATGTGGCACAAACTCCCCGTTACAGTGGCGGGACCGCGCTGGATTTACACCAGCTTTCCTGTTATGATTTCTCGGCTAAGAAAAATCGCTTGCTCATCTCTATTAAAATTCACAAATTAAATCTATCACAAAAGCAACACATGGTCAAGTGCCGTTGGCACCGAAAAACGCTCTCTTGTGTTAAGAACGGCTTATTCAAACCCATTCCCTCTCTGGCCTGTTCTACAAGTTGCGGAGTTGGTGTCACCCATAGGCTTTAACCTCACAATTTAAAGAAACTGCCTTCTAATGACTAATGGTTTCCTGAATTTCCATTTTCCGAAAACCAATGCTGCGAAAAGCTTGGGGCTTCTTAATATCCAAATTTTAAATAAATTAGGATAGTTGTTGCATTATGAACATAATAATAATATTATATCACTGTATTACTATAGCGTTATGAATAAGAAGGAGGGATAAAACAGATTTAAACTGTTAACATTCCAGACTCTGATTCTATAAAAAGACCAGCTAATAAAAGTCAAGAGTTTGTCTGATTATTTCTTTTAATTTTCGGTTTGTAAAATACGGCATAACAAACTAAGCCATTGAAAAATCCGAACAATGACCTAAACGTTAATTTTTGGGAAGCCCACCTAGAGAAACGGGACGCTCGGCGCTAGCCAAGCAAACTCTCTTTCAATTTGGGGTAACTCTCTGGAGTAAAAGAGACTTTGCAGTCTTCAAGCGTTTGGGTGTAGTGCACGTGTCAATAGGATGATGGCGAGCATATCCTCGGTCTAACGCCCTCCGGTATCCCTCGCATCACCTTTGACACGATCCGAATGGCTCTGTCGTATCCAAACTATTCCTTTAAGCAGCTGCTGGTTGAGGCTTTGTTGTCCTCCAAGTTTGATGATCTTCAGGTCGTTTAATCACAAAGGGCTTTTGGTCACGAA
>LADV01000248.1 GCA_000961805.1 Peptococcaceae bacterium BRH_c23
ATTCCACTAATCGTGCTCTCTAAGCTAAGAAACTTCCTCTGGGCTTGGGTCAACGGGGGAGAGAACGATGTTAGGAGTTCTTTGGGAGGGACTGTTTGCGTCATTGACACAAATACGCTTTGAGTGAGGGAGTGTCTTAGACTTTTCGCACTGTTCCATTGCTATTCGCTTGTCTCAATTCTTCTATCAGCGCTCTAAGCTATGAATACTTCAGCTTGGGTTAACGAGATAAAGGTGTATGTATTAAGGTGCTGTGGCGCGCTGGTTGTGGCTCTGCAGCAATACTTCACGTCATTTTAAGTGAGGAAACGTAGGAAACTGAGGAATAGGGAAATGGGATGGTTCTTGCTTCATTCCAGAGGAATTTGAATCATGATAAATAAAAAAAGACAAAGTCTTTTTATTAAGACTCTGTCCTTCGTTCATCCCGTATCAATTCATAGAGTGTTTGTGCTTCGTTGGCCTTTATGCTGTTTGGGGTCGCCATAACTTTGACTTCAAGAATTCGGCTACCCATCTCAATGGTAATTAGGTCCCCCGCCTTAACTTCTGCTGAAGGTTTGACGGTTCGTCCGTTAATACTGATCTTTTCACCCACACAAACATCTTTGGCAACTGTACGACGCTTTATAAGGCGTGAAACCTTCAAATATTTATCAATGCGCATAACTACCCTCCTTGAAAACTAGGCTGATTCAGCCATAAACACACTTAGGCGCCGCAATAGCGAAAAGAGGCTATCTGTAGGCTCGAACAAGGTTGTTCGAGGTTAAAACACCACTCTGAGGCGAGAATAGACCGCTGGCCATGGCTCGAACAAGGATGTTCAAGATTAGAGCGCCACCATGACTCGAACAGGGACGTTCGAGATTAGAGCGCTGGCCAAGGATGGCCGAGTGTCCCTGAAACCATGGATGGTGAGAAGGGATCGCTCTTGAATTTATCTCTAAAATGGTATAAAAATCAGGTTCCAGAAAACCTGGAACCTGATTTTATAGTTAGTCCGAAGACTCATTTTTGTACTGCATCTTTGAGAGCCTTACCTGCTTTAAAACCTGGTACCTTCGCCGCAGGAATCTGAATTTCTTCTTTAGTTTGTGGATTTCTTCCTGTCCGTGCAGCACGATCTTTTACTTCGAATGTCCCAAAACCAACCAGTTGAACCTTTTCACTTTGTGCTAACGACTCCTCGATTACATCAAAAACAGCTTTTACTGCTTTTTCTGCATCTTTTTTGGACATGTCAGCTTTCTCCGCCACCGCGCTAACTAATTCAGCCTTATTCAAAATTAGTCCCTCCTAAATAACTGATCTTTTCACAACGCTTATATTTCGCGATAAAAGACCAATCTCCTGCTTTTTTAAGATTATATCATTAATTTACTGCTTTTTCTTTAGATTTTGCCTTTTCCCAAAAAATATCCATTTCACTGAGAGAAAGTTTCTCGAAAACATGTTCCTCTTCTTGACTTAATTCAACCATCTTCAAAAAACGATTCTGAAACTTATGTATGGCATCCCTTAAAACTTCTTCCGCATCAAGCTTTAAAAAACGAGATAGATTTACAATCGCAAATAATAAATCACCTAATTCTTCACGAATACCTATTCCGTTCGCAAGTGCACTCTTAAGTTCCTGTAGTTCCTCCTGGACTTTCTCCCAAGGACCCTCCATATCTTTCCAATCAAATCCCACCTTGGCAACTCTATATTGCGTTTTAGATGCCCACATTAGTGCAGGTAAGCTCTTAGGATCGCTGAAGAAGTTTGCCTCATTTTTATCGGTCTTCTCTTTTAGTTTAATTCTATCCCAAGTCTGGATTACATCCTTCGCTGTTTTGGCCGTCTCCTCTCCAAAAACATGAGGATGTCGACGAATCAGCTTTTGGATAACCCCTTGAAGTACGTCTTGGAGTTCAAATTCACTAGCATCCGAAGCAACCTGAGTATGAAAAACTACTTGCAATAATAAGTCTCCCAACTCTTCACATAAATTATACATATCTTGTTTTTCGATCGCATCAATAACTTCATAACTTTCCTCAATGAGATAAGGCTTTAAAGATTCATGGGTTTGCTCCAAATCCCATGCGCACCCACCTTCGGAACGCAAAGTTTTCATTACTTTGGCCAACTTAGAAAAAGAGATAACCTCTGTATTCGGTGGCAAAACTACGGTGGTCAAGTGATCAAAAGTCCCATGATCTAACTCGTAGAGCGAGAGCTTGTCCATTTGTTCTAGGGGAGTACCGAGGGCTTTGGTAACATACACGCTTGCCTCATCCGGATAGGACAACATGAGATCTAATTTAACCTCGGATGCTATCCGTTTATTATACACTTGGGGGATTATTAGCCATTCCTGCCCAGTCAGTCCTATGTCTTTGAGGGCATCATAATTGCGTATCAGTACCCCCTCAATCGGATCAAACTTTAGGACTCTAAAAAGCTCATCAACAAAGCTCATAGCTGGATGAATCACAACCTTATATTCCTGGGCGAGTTTTTCCTCAATAAGTTGTATAGTCTTTTCAGCAACCATCGGATGCCCGGGAACTGCGTAGACAATTTCCGAACCTTTCTCTAACTCTCTTCGTAGCTGTTCCGTAATCCTTTCATACACAGCCTCGAAGGACGGTTCCGTTGCATAGATCTCGTCAAACGATTCTATGCTTATACCCTCGCCCAGTAATTCCTGAACACAAGGATGCTGAGATGTTCGCACAAATAGTTTTTTGGCACTGAGTATTCGCCTGTAGTTACCGAGTGTTATTTGTTCAAGTCCTCCAGGGCCTAGGCCGATTACATGAAGACACGAAGACAAGTTTTAACACCTCCTTTTGAAATAGTTTATCATAAAGTATCCTATCCTACACCATTGGGTTTACAATAAAAGCGCTATGCTTTTATTTCTTTACTCAGTGACTAATCACGAATAAAAAAATAAAGCGGCAATACCGCTTTATTTTTTCTGCACTACGCTATTGTTCCATCTGCTTTGCTAAAAAGGCTGCTGCCGTTTCAACCAATTTAATCTCTAAATCTCCCATCTTTATTCCTGGCTCCTTAGATAGGAGCATCACGGCCCCTATAGGATCCCCTTGTGAAACGATCGGAGCAACCACTTCGCTCGTATACTTACATTTATCCTCCTCATCATTTTCAGGACAAGTCTTGCACATGGCATGCTCTCCTGCCAAACCGATATGAATAGTTTTTCTTTCCTCCATGGCTTGTTCAGCGGATGGTCCGATTGCTTTATTCAGATACTCTTTTTTCGAGGCTCCAGCGACAGCAATAATCGTATCTCGGTCAGCGATACAAGTAATATGTCCGGTTGCTTCGAATAGCGAATCGCAATATTCCCGTGCGAATTCCCCTAATTCACGGATAGGAGAATATTTCTTCAGGATGACTTCTCCTTCCCGGTCTACAAAAATCTCTAACGGATCACCTTCCCGAATACGAAGAGTCCGACGAATTTCCTTTGGAATAACGACACGACCGAGGTCATCAATTCTTCTTACAATACCGGTTGCTTTCATAGGCGCACATTCCTCCTTTTGTCGTTCTCGAAAAACTCATTGCGTCCTTTTAATAAACCTTAAATTCAATGATAGTATATATCTAGAGATTGCCAATTATTCATTTTTTTCCAATACAAAAAAAAAGAAGGCATTTATATTGCCTTCTCTTCGCCAAATCAGTTAACTTGTTGGCTTATATCCTTGAGAATACTCGATTTTCGCATTCTTCAGTAGATCGTCAAAAAATGTCTGAAACTTCGAATCCTTTGTTTGATTGAGCGCGTCTTCACTTACTTGAGCTTTCACTTTGTCATAGTCTGGAGCTTCAGCGGCCGTGTGTGCTTCAACCAGTATCACGTGATATCCAAATTCAGATTTTACAGGGACTGTTGAGAAAGTACCCACTTTTTGGCTAAACGCCGCAGTCTCAAACTCAGGAACCATTTTTCCCTTTGTAAACGTGCCGAGATCCCCACCGGAATCCTTAGCTCCTGGTTCAATGGACTTCTCCTTAGCTAACTGTATAAAATCAGTCCCGGCTTTAAGTTGTGCAATAATTGCGTTGGCCTCATCTTCCGTTTTGACCAAAATATGACGAGCTTTTACACTTTCAGGTTGAGAGTAATTCGCTATATTTTGATCATAAAAATTTTTAATGTCTGAATCAGCTAATTTAATATCACCAGTCGTTTTCTCATAAACTGCCAAGAAATTTCTTAATTCCAGTACTGTCATGCCTTGTTGTTTAAGTGTGTCTTGAAATATCGTTTCATCCCCAATATTCTTCTTAATAATCTCTTCCTGCTCTTTCACTTTGGCATCCTCAGGATTAAGAGAATTCTTTTTAACTTCTTGGGCGATTAGTTTACCTTCAATCATACGGTCTAATAACTGGCTTTGAATCTGAGTTAAGGCCTGTTTCCCTTGGTCTGTGTCAAATTTCATGCCTTGTTTTTCATAAGTTTTTTGTGCTTCAGCAACTCGTTCTTCCAAATCCTTGACTAATATCTGATCTTCATTCACTTTTACCGCCCATTTACCGCCAACCAACGAGGAACACCCCGTAGCCACAAGCATCAATGCTATAACTCCAAAAATCATTCCCACCCGGGATTTTTTCATAAAGACACACCCTTTCAATTTGACATGAGAATAGTATATCAAGGAGTTGTCCTTGAAGCAATGTCGCAAAATGTCGAAAGAACCCGTCGTGAAGCCTCAATCACAGCCTCTTGATCAATCGTACGAATGCGGATTTTGCATTCAAGATTGCCATTTTGCATCGTCTTAAACGACAACGGGTAAGGGGAAGCCGACGCCACGGACATTAAATTTTCTCCCGTTATCCCTAAATCTGCAGAAAAACGAATAATTACGTTTTGCTTAGCCTGCTGAATTTGCTCAATTTTCAAGGAGCTTGCCAGCAACTTAATCCGGATAATTTCAATTAAGTGTTCGACTTCCCGCGTCGGAGTTCCAAAACGATCCACCAGCTCGTCGACCATTTCGCTAAGTTCGCCTTCATCATGAACCATCGATAACCGTTGATATAAAGACGCCTTGGATTGGCGGTCCACAACGTAAGAGTCCGGTAAGAAGGCATCTACTTGTAGTTCAATGCTCGGTTCGACAACCTCTTCAACCTTCTCTCCCCGAAGTTCCTGGACAGCTTCTTTAAGCATTTGACTGTACATTTCAAATCCTACTGCCGATAAATGCCCATGTTGTTGGGCACCAATGAGGTTTCCTGCACCACGAATTTCCAAATCCCGCATCGCTATTTTAAATCCCGCCCCAAATTCCGTAAACTCTCGGATTGCTGCAAGACGTTTTTCAGCAATTTCTGTCAGAACCTTTTGCGGTTTATATAAAAGGTAGGTATAGGCTTTGCGGTTAGAACGCCCCACTCGCCCACGCAATTGATAGAGTTGGGATAAGCCAAAACGATCGGATTCATCGATAATCAGGGTATTCACATTAGGCATATCAAGTCCTGTTTCGATAATTGTTGTAGAAACTAAGACGTCCATTTCATGCTCTAGAAAATCAAGCATTACTCGTTCTAAGGCTGTTTCACGCATTTGTCCATGAGCAACCCCGAACCGTGCTTCAGGCACTAATTGACTTAGAAAATGGATCACTTGATCCATATCCTCTACTCTGTTGTGCACATAGAATACTTGCCCTCCACGTTGAATTTCACGCCGTATAGCCTCTCGAACCACATCTGGGCGAAACTCCGTGACATAGGTTTGCACAGGGTACCGCCCCTCCGGCGGGGTTTCGATGATACTCATATCCCGAACTCCCACCAAAGACATATGTAAGGTCCTTGGAATCGGAGTTGCTGACAAGGTCAGTACATCGATGTTCCCTTTTAAGGTTTTCAGTTTTTCCTTATGCGTAACCCCGAAGCGCTGCTCTTCGTCAATCACCAATAACCCTAAATCACTAAATTTGATGGCCTCGGAGAGAAGGCGATGTGTGCCCACAACAACATCAATTTGCCCTTCCTTAATGCCTCTAATTATCTCCTTTTGCTCCTTCTGAGAACGAAAGCGACTTAGCATTTCAATTTTAATGGGATACCCCATAAATCGTTCTCTGAAGGTATTAAAATGTTGCTGGGCTAATATAGTCGTGGGGACAAGAACCGCTACTTGCTTGCTATCCATGACCGCTTTGAAAGCAGCTCGGAGAGCAACTTCCGTTTTACCATACCCTACATCGCCACAAAGCAAGCGATCCATGGGACGTGGGCGTATCATATCCGCTTTTACATCCTCGATACTTTGGAGTTGATCAGGGGTCTCCACATAAGGAAACTTCTCCTCAAATTCAGTTTGC
The DNA here is from genome assembly GCA_000961805.1 of Peptococcaceae bacterium BRH_c23. Next base: position 6,375 of record LADV01000248.1, read on the forward strand.
CAGGCATTGTCCTGTGAGAAAGCAAACCCTTGGATTGCCTCTCTCTGAGCATAAAGTTTTACTAAATCAATGGCCATTTCTTTAACAGCACTACGGGTCTTATTCTTTACCTTGTACCAGTCAGTCCCTCCGAGTTTGTAAAGTTTAGGCAGAGTTTCCCCTGCACTACCTAAATACTTTTGCAAAAGGTGAAGCTGATCCAGCGGAACATATAATCGGTCTTCCCCCGCATAACGAATCCCAAAATAATCCTTGGCAATTCCACCAACTTCCAAGCGGTCAATCCCCGTAAATTGTCCAATCCCATGGTGTACATGGACTACAAAGTCTCCAGGTTTAAGATCCGAAATAAAAAGATTTTTTTTGGTGGGCGTCTTAGGCTTCTTGGCAACAGCCTTGCTCTCTCTTTTATAGATTTCTGTTTCTGTAAGAATCACTAATTTTGCAAGCGGTAACTCAAACCCTTGATCAAGGGAAAACGGATAAACATAGACCCGACCCGCCTCAATAGAATCCTCAAGCCCTTTGCTGGATGCTGAAAGTCCACGATCTTTCAAACCCTGGATTAATCGCTCCGCATGAGCCTCATCCCCTACAAACAGGGCCACAACATAATTTGCATCCTTGCGGTGTATAATTTCATCCACCAACATACTGGTTTTCCCCATGAAGCCCGTCAATGGGCGGGCGTTTAAGCTAAAAATTTGCTTGGGTGAAATTCCCGGTGCCTGTCTCAAAAGAGTTGAAAGACCAATCAGCGGGTGTTTCTTTCCGTAGCTTAGAATATCCTCATAGTTGATAAATTGAGCTTCAGGATGAACAAACCCTTCACCGCGTTCCAGTTGTTGCGTGAACTCCAATAAGCGTTCGTTGGCTTGAAACTCTAACAACTCCTTTAAGCGGAGTGGCTCATCCAGAAAAACACAATGTGCATCTGAGAGGTATGAGAAAAAGGGTACGAGCGGAGTGTTAACTAAGCTTAAAAAGGGATAGACATTTTCATCCAATATCCCCCGCTCAAGCCTTTCGACCAGACTATCTACTTTGTTTTGGAGACGATCTGCCGCTTCTTTCCTTCCAGCGCGCTGATGGCGGCCCATTATTTTGCGAGCTTCTGCCCGTATTGCAAAGCAAAGTTTCCCTAGTTCTTCCTTCGTTACAATATACTCCATAACAGGGGGTATAAAGACCTTGTCCTGAGAGGCGATGGATTTCTGTGTCCCTAGGTCAATCGTCCGTATCGAGTCAACTTCATCATCGAAAAACTCAATTCGCACTGCCTCTCCATCTAAGGGAGCTATATCCAAGATTCCCCCTCGTAAAGCAAACTGCCCTATCCCTTCAATCGTTTCAACTCGCTCGTACCCTCCGGCAGTTAGGGTATGGAGAATCTCGGACAAGCCGTACCCCTGCCCCACTTGGAAAACCAACGTATACTCTTTAAAGCGTTCGACTGGGAATACACGTCGTTCTAAAGCAAGTACTGAAGCTACAACCGTACACTTGGGATCTTGAGCCAGTCGATTCAATACGCGAATGCGTTCTGAGGTTGTCTCCCTGCTTTTACCTAACACTTCAAAAGGAAGCCATTCTGTCGAAGGCAAATGCAAGATAGTTTGATGCGGACACCAGGTCCGCAAATCGCTGGTCCACTTTTGAGCCTGCTCCTCCGAATAGGTCAGAATCAAGCCTGGCCCTGGTTTAGACCTTTGTACAAGCTGAGCAACAAAAGCTGCCTTTTGACTTCCTGTTAAGTCATAAATCATTTGGGGCCATTCTCCATGGCTTAACGACAGGTCGATCTCCTTAATATCGAGACCTCTGCGAAGATAATCGTAAATTGTGTTCAAACCGCTCATCCTTTAATGATAAACATTCCCTGTTTTGATTTCCATTTCGTTCAAACAACTTGGGCAAAGTACATAGGCTACATTTCCAGTAATATTCACTGCATAATCCGCAGTATGACTGGTTAAACCATCTAACTCAAGCTCACCAATAATTCGATCGCAAGCGTGGCAGACCTTTAATATCTTCATGCATATAACCTCCCTATGCTAGTAGAATTACCTCTTGCATAGGAGGTTATACTCCTTTTTATCGATGGTATAAATTCATGGCTCGACTCGCTTCGCCCTTGATCCAGAGGTTTACTGCCTTTTCTGCGCGAACTAGCAGGTCATCCAACTTCGGAAATTCAGTTTCTTCAAAGGGGGAAAGGACATGATCGATGATCGATGATCGTGGTTCGTGGTTCGAATCTCGAATATCTAATCTCGAATTTCGAGTAGGCGGACGTCCTACTCCCATTTTAAGCCTCCAAAATTTCTCCGTTCCTAGTTCAGCTACAATTGATCGAATCCCATTGTGTCCTCCTGCTCCGCCCTGATCACGCAAACGCATTTTTCCCAGCGACAGATCCATGTCATCCTGAACGATCAGTAAATCATCGCCGCTAACTTTATAAAAACGCGCGAGTTCACTCACTGACCGTCCGCTCAAATTCATAAACGTTTGAGGTTTTAGCAGCAGAAGGCGTTCTCCCTCAACGCTCCCCTCCGCCCATAACCCCTGAAACTTAACTCGGAACTGAAGATTATTGATTTCGGCAAGCTGATCAACTAACAAAAAACCAATGTTATGGCGTGTCTCCGCATATTGAGGTCCTGGATTTCCAAGTCCAACAATAACCTTCATTCATCTCACCTCCAAAGCATATTCATACGACACTCTGAATACATTCTCTAAGAATAGGCAACGAATTTTCACCGAAAAGGAGAGTGCACCTGTGAAACCTAGTCGAAAATTCCTATCCTTACCCATCATCTCTCTCCAAGAAGGGCATCAAATAGGGTATGTCAAAAGCTTGATTCTTAATGCAAGGACGAAGTCCCTAGCTGCAATCGTAGTAGACCCCAAAGGTTTTTTTAAGGATCAGCGCATTATTCCCTATTCCAGAGTTGTCAGTGTAGGAGATGATGCAATCACAATTGACAAAGAGTCCCATGTGGAGAAACCATCAAACCTTCCAGAATTATTAGAGTTGGTCAAAGAAAAATTGACCATCATTGGCACCAAGCTGGTCACAGAAACCGGAAAAACACTAGGTAATGCCGACGAATATTATATCGATCCCAAGACAGGAAAAATAACCCAAATCGAGATTTCCGGAGGAAAACTCGAAGGATTCTTAAGTGGCAAAGCGTGGATTGCCGCAGAGTATATTACCACAATTGGACACGATGTCATCGTAACTCAAAAAGAAAGTGAGAAAGCACTCATCGTATCAGATAAAGGGCTCAACGACACCCTCAAAAACCTCGTTCACTCAACATCCCATCTAGCCTCAGAAACGACTCATACGATCAGCAAGTACTTTAAAAAGGACCGCTCTAAAACAACGGCACACCTCGCTCCAGAAAAGGCACTCGTCCAGGTAGACGAAATCGAAACCACCCCCCCGGAAAGCAAAACAAGCTCGGAAATACCCATAACCAAAGACCCCCTGGGATAATACCCCAGGGGCCTTTTTAACTAAATAGTTTACTGACTGAAAGATCCTCGTGAATGCGAACAATAGCCTCACCTAGTAGTGGTGCCACTGATAACACTCTAATCCTTGGTATAGTCTTCTCTTTACCCAAAGGAATCGTATTCGTAACAACAAGCTCACGAATAACAGAATTCCCTATGCGTTCAATAGCTGGTCCTGACAACACAGCATGAGTACAACAGGCATACACTTCCTTGGCACCCCGCTCGAGAAGGGCCTGAGCCCCCTGAGTAATAGTTCCAGCTGTATCGATTATGTCATCGATCATAATCACAGTCTTGCCTTTCAGGTCACCAATGACATTCATAATCTCAGAAACGTTAGGTTCAGGCCGACGTTTATCGATAATAGCCAGAGAAGCTCCGATCCGTTCAGAAAAATCTCGAGCTCGAGTCACTCCACCTAAATCCGGAGATACAACACAAAGATTTTCAAGCCCCTTCTCCTTAAAATATTCAGCTAGAATAGGAACCCCGGGTAAGTGATCCAGCGGAATATCAAAGAAGCCTTGAATCGCCGGAGCATGCAAGTCCATAGTTACCACACGGTCTGCACCCGCTGTAGTAATTAGATTAGCCATTAGTTTGGCAGTAATCGGATCACGGGCCCTTGTCTTACGCTCTTGCCTGGCATAGCCATAATACGGCATTACGGCCGTAATTCGGCGCGCTGACGCTCGGCGAATAGCGTCAATCATGATTAATAATTCCATGATGTTATCATTCGTAGGATGGCAGGTGGGTTGTACCACATATATATCTGCGCCTCGAACACTTTCATCAATCGCCAGACACGTCTCCCCATCTTGAAAACGTTTTATTTTCGACTCACCCAGAGGAACCCCCAAATAGTCTACGATTTCTTGCGCCAACGGTCGATTGGCATTCCCACAAAAAATCTTAAATTCTTTTGCTGCCATGCCTATTATTGCCCCCTATTTCATCTTTTCGCGATGCCAATGCTCCTTGATCACCTGATGGCTTCGTTCCACTGCCAAGCTCTCCGCAGGAACATTCTTGGTTATGGTAGACCCCGCACCCGTTACTGCATGTTCTCCCACTTCAATCGGAGCAACTAAGTTTGTATTACTTCCGATAAACGCATAATCACCAATTTTGGTAGTATGTTTATTAACCCCATCATAGTTACATGTAATGGTGCCCGCTCCAATATTTGCTGATTTTCCAATCTGCGCGTCTCCAATGTAACTTAAATGAGGTATTTTTGCTCCCTTTCCGATCCAACTATTCTTAATTTCTACAAAGTCGCCTATTTTCACTTCCGCTTCTAAGTTTGTGCCTGGTCGCAAATAGGTATATGGGCCAATGCGACAACGTTCTCCAATAACTGCATCTTTAGCTACCGTATAGACAACCTCAGCCCCACGCCCTACTACACAATTTTCCAAACTAGTTTGTGGACCGATCACAGCATCCTCTTCAATCCGAGTTTTTCCTATTAATCGTGTAAAAGGTAAAATCGTGACATCTTGCGTGAGTTCTACTTCGGCATCGATAAAGGTTGATGCTGGATCTATAAGTGTTACCCCTTCTGCCATCCAATGCTCAAGTATGTTCTTACGAAGAATTGCTTCAGCCTCGGCCAATTGTCCTCGGCTATTGATCCCTAATGCTTCATGGGAATCTGAGGTAAGATAGGTTAGCATTTTTTCCTTAAGGTTAGAAAAAACCTCAAAGACTTCCGTCAAGTAATATTCCCCTTGAAAATTCTGTGTAGTAATTTTCGTTAGGGCGCTTATAAGTGCAGATGCCTTAAAGCAATACGTCCCAGTGTTAATTTCCTTGATCTCCCGTTCAACAGACGTTGCATCTTTTTCCTCAATTATTTTGACTAGGTTTTCACCGTCTTTAACAATCCGGCCATACCCAAAGGGCTGATCCATAGAGGCTGTCAATACAGTGGCACTTGCCCCTTGTGCCTGGTGCATTTCAACGAGAGCTAGTAGTGTTTCGGGCTTAAGCAAGGGCTGATCTCCACTCAAGACTAGAACCGTCTGAGCGTCTTTTAAAAAGGGTATAGCTTGCATTATAGCATGTCCCGTACCGAGCTGCTCTTCTTGAACTACAATCTCGGCTCGTTGCTGGATACTCACTTCAATTCCCTCTCGTCCATGTCCGACAACGACCAGCGGGTGCTTAATTCCAGCGTGTTTTAGGATGTCTAAGACATGTTCAATCAGAGTTTTCCCTGCTAATGAATGCATGACTTTAGGCAACTTTGATTTCATCCTTGTCCCTTTACCCGCTGCCATGACCACTGCAACCAAATTAGACATAATTTAATACTCCTCCAGCTTAAGTATAACCTCTACATATACTTATAGTATATACCTATAAATTATAACTTTCGGGTGGGTACCTTCTTGCCATTCCGGCGCCTTACCATCACGACACCTTGCCATCCTGGCGGTGGTCCCTTCTCACCATCACGGCATCTAGCCATCCATGGCGATGCTCTAATCTCGAACGTCCTTGTTCGAGTCATGGTTTCAGGGACACTCGGCCATCCTTGGCCAGTGTTCTAATCTTAACCATCCTTGTTCGAGTCTTGCCCAGCGCTTTTAGCTCGAACGCCGCCTTATGGAATTTTGACCAGCGTATGATAGCACTAATATTTTAGCGCTATCATACATACACCTAAATTATACCCCAAAAGTCGCTCATTCACCAAATAACGTCGATATTCCTTTTTTATACTAGTCAAAACCCTATGCCGCTCGACACCACTGATGAATTAAATAATTATTACAGATATTCTCTTACTTTTATTAAGACACGTTAAAGGAGACCCAACTTTAAGGTCCCCTTCAACATGTCTTAAAAGATCTATATAAACTTTTAAATGGCTTCTTGATAAGCTTTTAAAACAGCCGTTTGAATCACCTCTCGTGCTACAGCTGAAATGGGGTGGGCGATATCACGAAATTCCCCTTCAGGTGTTTTACGGCTAGGCATTGCTACAAATATCCCATTCATACCTTCTACAACTTTGACATCGTGGACAACAAAAGCATTATCAAAGGTCACTGAGACTACTGCCTTCATCTTTCCTTCCGTGTTAATCTTTCTGACCCGCACATCGGTAATATTCATTATGAATCACCACCCTTCCGCATTCCGGGGTTATTCATAATAATATTCTCTGTATGGTAAAAAAATCCTGCCTTAATTATAGAAAAATTTCAATAATCTAAAACGTCATGTCGACAGAACTCAAAGATTAAACATGGGGACTACGGACGTCTTTCCAGTAGCTATGTTCAGTTCTTTCAATTGTAAAAGGGCTAAATATCCTTCAACAAGCTTAGGTTCTTCAGTCATGCGAGCTTCCACCAATACTCCCATCCCTACAACGTTCGCCTCAAATTCCTCCATTAAGTTCTTAATCCCCAAAGCTGTTCCACCAGCCTTCATAAAATCATCAATCACAAGCACACGGCGCTGGGGTTCTAGGGCTCTTCGAGAAAGCGACATTGTTTGAATACGACGGGATGATCCAGAAACATAATTAATACTTACCGAAGAACCCTCCGTGACTTTGTTTCCACTGCGGATGACTACCATGGGCAAACCTAAAGCTTCCGCCGTCACGAGGGCCAGTGGAATGCCCTTCGTCTCAATGGTCACCACTACATCAGGCTTCTTATCTCTGAAGGCCCCTGCGAAAATTAGGCCCAATGGCCTTAAAACCGAAGGGTCAAACAATAAATCAGTCATATAGAGAAAACCACCTGCCAGAATGCGTTCTTTGTCGCTCAGCCTATCAGCAAGCTCACTTAGCACAATCGACGCTTCTTCCTTGGAGATTTCCGGGATATATCGCACCCCTCCTGCAGCCCCGGACATTGTTTCAAGATGTCCCTGACCAGAAAGCAAAAGGCTCCCCTTCACAGCCATCAGATCCTCACTAATGGTGGACTTAGCTGTTCCAAACCGTTCTGCAAATAAGGTTAACGGAGTCAGCACATTCGGCTTTAACATCAACACTTGGGTGATGGCAACCATCCGTTCTGCTCTTTTCATCTTCTCCACGCTTATTAATCCACCTTATCCGAATCGCTCTTTAAGCTCAGAATGTCAAACATTATATTCTCGGCTGTAACAATATGTGCCATCGCTAGGGATTGAGCTTCCTCGCTATTATGACTCCGTAATGCTTCAACAATCATTCGGTGTTCTTCAACAGCAAGTTTATTCCGTCCGGGAACCGCTAGTGAAGTCGCCCGGAAACGCTGTATCTGCTCTCGTAAATTGGCCAAAATCTGAATCAACCGTTCATTGCGGCTCGCTTTATAGACTAAGGCATGGAAATCCGTATCCGACTGCACAATTTGCTCTAAATCCAACTCTCCCTCACCAGATTTATGCAATAAGGCTCGTTCCATTTGTTCCAATTCATCCTCTGTGATGCGCTCCGCAGCAAGCCCTGCTGCTAAACCCTCCAGCGCCGAACGAATCTCAAAAACATCAGCGACATCTTTTAATGAGACACCAGCTACGTACGCCCCTTTACGCGGAATCATAACCACAAAATTTTCAAGTTCCAACTTCCGAATTGCTTCACGTACAGGGGTTCGGCTAACCCCCATTTCTTCAGCCAACTGGATTTCCATCAATCGCTCCCCAGGTTCAAGAATTCCACTTAGAATCGCCTCACGCATAGACTCAAAGACAATCTCCCTTAATGGTTTATATCCATCAAGTATTACTGGTAGTAATCGTTTTCCCATGAATATCTCCTCTTTCATTTAATTTCTTCTCAGACTGTTGTTGTAACCCAAACATTATTAAAACCACTTTTTCTCAACTGTCTTGCAACGTCAAGAGCATGTTGTCTTCCCTTAGCAATTCCAAACACACTAGAACCGCTTCCTGACATTAAGGCACCGTAGCACTCCGCATCAATTAAATGTTGCTTAATGTCTAAAATTTGCGGAACTATTTGAGAGGATACTGGCTCTAAATCATTATAAAGCAACCCTGCAACCTTCTCCGAATCCTGAGTCAAAGCCTTTTCCCAACTTACACGCGTTAAATGTCCTCCCCGCCCAATTAAGTCAAATCGACGGTAAGCCTCCTTAGTGTTCACTCCTGCATAGGGTTTAATCAAAACAAAATCCATCTTAGGAGCTTTGGGCAATAATTCAAGTTGCTCACCCCGTCCAGTCGCCCACATTGTACCTCCGCGTAAACAGAAGGCGACATCAGCACCACATCCAGCCGCAAGCTCTAGTAGTTCATTCCTATCAAGAGGCTCTTCATAAAGTTGATTCAACAATCGAAGTGTCGCTGCAGCATCTGTGCTTCCTCCTGCTAACCCAGCCTGGACTGGAATATGTTTCTCAATCTCAATCTCAATTCCTGCGGTTTGCCCACATCGTTCTAGAAATAACACAGCTGCCTTATAAGCTAGATTTCCTGGACCACTTAACGCCCCACAGCGGCATACTACCTTGTTCCCTTGCTCCCGAATTCGAACAATATCGTACAGTGCGATGGATTGCATGACGCTTTGAAGTTCATGATAGCCATCTTCTCGTATCCCCTGAATGGCTAAGGCTAAATTAATCTTAGCATAGGCGAACGTTGTTAGAAAAGATTGTTCCATTTACATTACCCTTTCCGAACATTACAAAGGTATTTGCTTTTATTATACTTATTTTCAGGTTAGAGTTCCAGCATAAATCTAAAGAAACAATCATGAACCCCGGCGTTCACAAATTAGAATGAAAATGTTTTCCAGTCATGCGAATTCCATAGTCTTCCATTTGGAATACTCTTATTGGCGGGAGTTAAATATCCGCAAGTTTATTGGTGGAATTTCCCCCGTTAAAGAAACTGGTTTCAGTAACCTTTGAGTACAAATTAGTGTGCCTTGAGCACGTGTAAGAAATTTCTTTTAGTTTCAGGTTACTGAATCTCCCGCCAATTAATTAAAGGAGGGTTCAAATGGACGCTATTTTGGAATCATGTGCTGGCTTGGATGTTCACCAGGAAACAGTTGTAGCTTGTATACTCACTGGTCCTCTTGATCTAAAGCCTAAGAAAGTAGTTAAAACGTTTTCTACTACAACGACCGAACTCCTTGCATTAGCTAAATGGCTTGAAGAGTTTAATTGCTCCCATGTTGCTATGGAGAGTAC
>LADV01000042.1 GCA_000961805.1 Peptococcaceae bacterium BRH_c23
TGTCGGCAGGAGAAAAACATATCATACCGTTTTACATGGTTTCGGTAGGTTTTAGAAACCAGGAGATGTAAAGGGTAATTCCTCCAAGCGTAGAAATGATCAATACTATTAGAAAAATGCTTAATCTACCCCAAAACTTAGGCTTTCTCCATGGTTTGAAATTCTTCAAAAAGCGGATGAATTTTAATAAATGTACACCCACTCTCGATTTTTGAAGATGTAGTGTACTCGATCTTTCCAACTAGGATTCCTTCTTTCTATAGTTAGCCTTAATAAATAGTACGAGTCTCAATATTATTGTACCATAGTGGAACAACCTTACCAGTAAAAAGTCTTATTCACCTCACAGACAAGAGCCTTTCACTCGCTTCAAACTTGAACTGAGTGAAAGGCTCTTCGAAGTAAACACTAAATAATAGGGCAGTTCTTTAATTCACTGAGGAATTGACCTGCTGTATTATTTTTGGAGCGGGGGGCAAAACCGCCAAAATTCCTCCCAAAACCACGAAAATTCCCCCTACTACTTGTAAGAGTGTAAGGCTTTCTCTAAATAGTATTACGGCTAAAACAACCGTTATCACAGGCTCTGTAGTACTGATTATTGAGGCAGACGTTGCCCCTATACGTTTTATACCCTCAAAAAAGGTTAACATTCCAATAACGGTTGATAATAGTGCAATTCCAACCATTACCATCCAAGTCCCCCAGGATAGGTTCCACGTCATGCTACCCATAGAGAATCCGATGGTCCCATAAGTAAGTGTGGCAGCAGTAGAAATTATTGTAGTGCTTACTAAAGCTGTCGTCGTTTTCAATACTTTATGGCCAATGAGTATATAAACAGCATAAACAAAAGCAGACCCGAGGGCAAGCATAACCCCCAAGGAATTAATTCCTTGGAATGCTAAACCTAAGACCATGACTAGGCCGAAAGTTGATAGTAACAATCCTAAAAGCTTGTAAGTAGAAAACTTTTCTTGACGGGTTAGTACTGCAATCACGGTAACAATCACTGGATAAACGTATAATAGTAAAGCCGCTAGCGAGGCTGGAATAAAGCGTACCGAGGACATGTAAAGACCCGCCATCAAAGAATAGCAAATCCCCCCCATCCCCCATAAAATGAGCCATGTCTTTAGTGGCAATCGCGGAAACCCTTCTCGCCAGAGAGTGACCGTCCAGAAAAAGAGTACGGCAATTAAAAAGCGTACAAATAAAACTGTCGCTAGACTTGCACCACCTAAAAATGCAAATTTACCCAAAATAGTATAAAAGCTAAAACCAAAGGTAGAAATTAAAACTAATAATACGCCTATTCCGATCGATTGTTTGGGCCAGTTTTTCATTCGTTCACTCCAACTTCTAATAATTATTAATAGCTAGCTATATTCTTCCAAATTCGTGCAATTCTTTTTTATTTTGGGTATTCTCTCTTGAATCAGTTTCATTTTTAGAGAATCTATCTACTATTCAACGATTTTAGTCTAATTCCTGCTATTGATATTGATATTTTTGTTGTTAGTAATAGTTTACTTTTATCCTCTGAGGAACAATACTACCTCATGTTACCACTAAATAGCTTTTTTATAAATACAAAAAGCCGGAATAATCCGGCCTAAATCGATAGCAACACTTCCTAATGATCAAAATCCTCTCCATGTGATTAGCTTATCCCAACTTGGAGAAAACGTCGTCCAAGATGGCCAAAGCTTCGTCGATTTCTACTTTCTCAACAGTTAATGGTGGCAAAAAACGAAATGTCTTGCCTCCAACGCAATTAATCAAAAGGCCATTTTTGCGACACTCATCCACTATTTGAGGAGCCTTTTCACCTACGGTCAACCCTAACATCATACCCTGACCGCGCACTTTCTCCTCTACCCCATACTTTGCTGCAATTTGGTCTAGCCCATGACGTAAATACTCTGCACGTTCTACTACACCCTCTAAAAATCCATCCGCTAACATAACCTCAAGGACCGTACAGCCTACTGCCATCGCCAGTGGGTTTCCGCCGAGGGTCGTACCATGATCCCCAGGTTCGAACGCCACAGCGACCTTTGCTGTGGCCATTATCGCCCCAATGGATACTCCACCGCCAAGTGCTTTGGCTAAGGTCATGATATCTGGTGTCACCCCGCTCCATTGATGAGAAAACAACTTCCCCGTCCTGCCTACCCCGCACTGCACTTCATCAAAAATAAGCAGGGCATGGTAACGATCACAAAGTTCACGAGCTTTTTGGAGGAACTCTTCGGTTGCTGGATTAACCCCTCCTTCTCCTTGGATTGGCTCGATCAACAAGGCCGCAGTATTCTCATTGACTGCACTTTGCAAAGCCTCTATATCATTCAATGCAACATAGGAAAAACCAGCCGGTAAAGGCTCATAACCTTTATGGTATTTAGGTTGCCCAGTAGCCGTCAAGGTAGCTAATGTCCGCCCATGAAAAGAATTAGTTAATGAAACTACTTCATACTTATGGGTACCGTAGTTCTTTTTTGCATATTTACGGGCCAACTTCATTGCACCTTCATTAGCCTCACCCCCACTATTGCAGAAAAATACTTTATCTGCAAAAGAATTAGCGATCAGTAGCTCAGCAAGAGCTACCTGGTTAGGAATCCAGTACAAATTTGAAGTATGTAAAAGTTCCCCAGCCTGCCTCCGGATTGTCTCTACCACCTTTGGATGGCTGTGACCTAAAGAGTTAACCGCTATACCCGTTACAAAGTCTAGATAACGCTTGCAATCTGCATCCCAGACCCATACTCCTTCACCTTTAGTTAAGGCTATCGGAAATTGGTTATAAGTGTTCATAAGCGCCACTTTTCCACGCGAGATGATTTCATCTGTACTTAAATTTTCAAGCATGGCTTATTTCTCCTTTCTCCAACTACTTATTTGTTCTACAGATATGGCGAAATCCGGAAAAACATAGAATTATGATGGATCACTTGAATATCGTCCTAGCATTCAGGCGTATTTCTTCACCACGTCTACTACCTCAGAGAAATCTATACCAAGACGCTGCAATGTATCCATCGTTGGTATTCCGTTGGAGTTCCAACCCCTTCGTATATAGACTGCATCACACAATTTCTGATATTGTTCTTCCCTGTAGTTTCTTAGTATCTGAACTTTTACTTCAGTCGTTTTCCCCTCTATGTCAATATTGAGGATTTCCTTCAACTGTCCATCATACCTGTCCTGTCTCGAGTCATATTCCTCTAGGGTCACTGGACCGACGGCTCGATAAGGTACTTTGTCATATTCACGGGTTCCAAAACCCATTCGCAAATTAAAGATCCGGTGGAAGTTATAGACAACTTCCGACTGTCTAATTAGTTCATTATTGTCAATATTAGACCCGGTCACGCCGTTATATAGTTCTACATAGTTCTGCACATGTTCAGGAACTTTAGCAGGTTCAGCAGTGGTGTGATTATCCGCTGGAACGATATCATTCCATGGCAGTTTGCACAATCCGACTAAGCTAAACCAAGTCCGAAACATGGGATAATAGAAGAGCGCTTCGGCCTTGTCTTCAAAGGTAGGAATTTGATTATTAACCATGTCCATAAAGATGACCCAGGCCTCATCATGTTGAGGTCCTTTATTAGTCAGACCGTACCCGCCTTGCTGAGCCAGGGATTCTTTAGTCACATATTCTGAGAACTCAAGGCCTTTGACTTCCATGCCAATGTCTTGCAAAAAGTCTGGATTGGCTCCATATTTTTCAATAAACACTTTCTTCATCCGACGGATACCCAGCCCGGCAATCATACCAAAGCCTTCACCTTTGGCCATCTGGTGAAGTAGTTCCAGAGCAGCCTCAGCATTACCAAAGTTTAGTTTTAGTCCACCCGTAATATCCAGATTAAGAACTCCGTTTTCGTAACACTCCATCACAAAGGCTGTGAGGGTCCCGAAGGAAATTGTATCGACTCCGTAAGTATCACAATAAAAATTAGTTTCGATCACGAATTCTGGATCGAAAATACCTAAGACACTGCCGGCAGCGGAAAGCGTCTCGTATTCCGGACCGTCAACTAACACCTCTTTGTCTTTATAGGGCCCGGTTTTAAGCTTATAGGAATTGATCACTTTGGCACAAGAAAGAGTACAGCCATACCAACATTCATCGTGACCATTAAGATTGAAATACTTGGAGAGGAGGACAGCGTGAGCAATGTTTTTCGCATTGGGATCAGAACCAAACTTATAATTACGCACGGGTAAAAGGTCATATTCATCCATGATCTTGACGATATGAGTTGTTCCCAGTGTTCTCATTTTGCATTGTGAATCATCTAGAGTTAAGATTTCCTTGTGCATTTTTTGACCCACTTTTTTTAAGGCAGCAAGGTCGTGTGGGTTATTTAAATCTCCTCTTATTTTAATGCTCTTGATTACCAAGGCTTTAATATTCTTATCTCTAAAAACCGTACCTAAGCCGCCTCTTCCGGCTTGTTTTATTCTCACCGCTTTTCGGCGTGTATCGTAAAAAGAGAAATTGAGTAGCCCAATCAAGGTATGTTGAGCTGCCTCTCCAGCAGTTACTACCGAAACGTTTACTTTGTCTTCTTCACTTTCGGCATACATTTCTGTTAACTGTTCAATCAGGATGTGGCTGTTAACCGCCTCTAAAGGAGCTTCTTCAAGGGTCACAGTTCCTGTAGTTCCATCAATAAACAGAATAACGTCGCGTTCGGCTTTGCCTTGGATTTCAAGGGCGTCCCAGCCGGAGAATTTCAAGAAAGGGCCGAAGTAACCCCCAACATTACTATCCATTGCGGATTCCGTCAAGGGAGATAAACCGACTACATAGGATTTACCAGCACCAGGGTATTGAGTTATGCCACCAATCGGGCCGGGAGCAATAATCAGCTCATTTTCAGGATCATTCCATTTCGTATGATCATTAATACCATCCCACAATAGTTTTAAACCAAAGCCTCTTCCACCAATAAACTTCTGCTTCATCAATTCAGTAATAGGTTTTTCGGCAAAGGTGTTTGTCGATAGATTGACATATAAGGAACGGTTAGCATATCCTTTTTCTATTTGACCAAGATGATAGTTAAATGTGCCTAAGAGTTTATGCGATTGTTTCATTTCTGCAAGATTCATTTAGCGTTCCCTCCAACTATGGCATGTAATTTTGCCCTTTTTTTCATTATCTCATTCCATTCGCTGAGCTTAAAGGATTAAGGGAAAATCGATCATAGATTAATTCTAAACGGGAAGAAGTTGGCCCAGCTCTTGTTTTAGCGCAAGGTTGTATACTAAAGCAGCTACCGCAACATCTTCGAGTGACAATCCCAAGTTGATCGCCATGATTCTTTCCGAATCATTAAGCCGACCAGATAGTTTACCTGAGACCAGGTCTGCCAGATCCCCATAAACCGGTGGCACCGCGTTAAAATAACCCATTTGGCGATGACTTTCAAATTGCGGAACATCATCGACATAAATTCTGTCAACAGTTTCAAAACTGCTTTTTTTCCAGTAGGAATCATAATCGATCGGCGCACCAAAACAGCCTTCCTTTAACCATGACCCTTCGATGACAGGATCAGGGTTAGTGACAATGGGCCCTGCAGAAATGATGATATCACCGCCTTCTACGGCTTGCTGGGGATTGAAAGCGTGTTCGACCTTAACCTTAAAACGCAGTTCCATTTCCTGGGCAAACAGAGTGATAGCAGCCTTGTTAATGTCATAGGCTTTAACAATTTTAAGTTCGGGACAGATCGCTAGGACTGCTTCTAACTGAGTACGGGCCTGAACTCCACACCCTAGAATTGCTACTGACTGGCTATTCTTGCGCGCCAGATACTTAGCAGATAGCCCTGTGACTGCGCCTGTACGAATGGCAGTCAAAACGCCTGCTTCCATGATTACCATGGGAACCCCGGTTTCTTGGTCGTTTAGGACAATCAATCCTGAGATATAAGGCAAACCTTTTTCTCTATTTCCCGGATAGGCGCTGATCCATTTAAGTCCTGCGATATTATACTTAGGAAAGCTACAAACCATTGCATTGATAAAGTTGTCATCCCGTTTAGGATGCACTTCAATCTTGGCCAAAGCATCCACGTTTCCTTGAGCTTTTTCCAGAAATGACTCTTCCAGAAGGCTAATAACTTCAGACATGCCAATACTTAAGGAAGCAATATGTTGTCTGGACAAGTACAAAACCTCACTGCCAATCTTCATGAGTCCACTCCCTCTTTGCCAATTTAAGAATATCGATAATGCTAGTTATAGCTTTTAGTTCTTTCACCTGTTCCAGATTCAGCCGATTTGCGGTCAATAAAGTTCTTTGATAGTTCGAATTCCCTTTGCCTCCTGCTCGTTTATATCAAAGTATTATACCGACATTTTTCGGCCTATTTACAGTAGGTCCATGGTATGACCGATTTTGGTAAAGAATATCCCTTGCTTTGCTTAAAGACTCTAGTAGACTTCTTTTTCCAAGAGCAATTGCTTTTTGTCAAATCGTTCCAAAGAAAACGGGGTCAAATCTATGGTTTCATACCTACCTAAGCGGATCAGCTCTGATAAGCATTTACCGGCTGCAGGTGCCTGTTGGAATCCATGACCACTAAAACCCGTGAGCAAATAATAACCTTTCATCAGTGGATGCTCACCGATGATCGCATTATGGTCAATATAGTTATATTCATAGAGACCAGCCCACCCTTGTTCTAATTTTAACCTTTCAAAATTTGGGGAACGTTCAGCCAATAACGGCCAGACTTCATCCGTAAAATAGGATTTATCCAAATGGAAATCATATTGGTACTGGTAATCTTCCTGCCGATCTACCATATGAGCCCCTTCCCGGGAACCAGTAATTATTTTCGGTCCTTCGCCCAAGAAGTAAGTGCCGTGAATCGTATCGAAGATAAATGGGATGCTCTTTTGAAATGGAACAGTCAAATCGACACAATAAACTTGTTTACGAAGCGGTCGAACCGGTATATCTAATCCCGCCGTGCTGCTTAATTCACCAGACCAGGCTCCGGCAGCATTTACCACAATCGATGCGTGATACTCTTCTCCGTTTTCCAATCTCACGCCGCTTATTTGATGATCCCCATCTGTTAAAATAGCTTGAACCTTTTCATATATATACTCTACACCTAACCGTTTGGCATGTTTTACGTACCATTGCAGCACTGAATAAGGGTCTATGTTACCAGCAGCCACATCGAAAACAGCACCTGCTAAATCATCAACGATCAGTTCTGGCACGAAGGATTTTATTTCTTCTGGAGTTAACAACTGTATATTTATGCCAAAGCTCTTTTGTAATTTCATATTTTCTTTCAACATGGATAGTACTTGATCATTAGCCAAATACAGATAACCATGTTGTTTAAAATCAATGACGGCTGGATCTCCGTCCAGGGCCATTTCTTTTTCAAACTTCTCATAGAGTTGTATACTAAGTTGGGACAATCGTATATTCCCTTCAATACTAAAGGTATGCCGAACTCCTCCATAACTACGGGGAGTGGAAGAATACTCATACATCCGATCTTTTTCAAATATAACAAGGCTACCTGTATATCCGTCTTTGCGCAAGTTGTACGCTAAACTTGATGCCATGATCCCGCCACCAACAATCATCAAATCGTATTTCTTAGCCATATTACCCTCCGTAAATTCAAATTTAGTGATTCAACCATCTTATTAATAAAAACACAAACATGAAAGCAGCAACTTAAACTTCATTCCAATTTAAGAGTGTAATTACGTTCTATTGGTATTTTTTATGGCAGCCCTTGGTATGACCAAAATATTAAAAAAATATCTCATCCTTAGCAGATGAATTTAATCAGGATGCCAAGAACAAAACTACTCCTCAACTCCTCGTAACTTCTTTAACTCTTGAATTGATGTATGAATGTGCTCGCTGACAGCTTCTGCAGCTGCTTCGGCATCGCCAATCTTTATGGCTTCGTAAACACGTCCATGTTGCTGCGACCAAAGCTGGCGATTTTCTTGCTGTTCAACAAGTTTTTGTCGGCTAGGTCCATAGTATTCTTTCATTAACCCCATTAATACGGTCATTAAGTTTTGCAGCACTGGATTGTGAGTAGCGCGGACTACACTAAAATGGAACTCGCTGTCCGACTCATCGGTATTCCGCCCTTCCTTCACATCATTTTCCATATTGCGTACTAACTCACACATATTGTAGAGATCAGCACGATCAGCACGCTTAGCTGCAATGCGTGCAGCGCCTGTTTCCATCACTAACCTAGCTTCCAATAAGTCGAAAATGCCGTCTATCTCTTTAAGAACTATGGTGGCAAAAGGATCAATTAAATCATTAATATTTACCTCTTTAACATAAGCACCGCTTCCGGGTGTAATCTCTAACAACCCTTGAGACACCAATGATGTTAGTGCCTCCCGTACTGCTGATCGGCTAACGCCCAATGTTTCGGCTAATTGTCTTTCCGGTAATAGCTGGTCTCCCTTCGCTAAAGTACCATCTTGAATTAAACTTCTAATCTTTTGTGCTACTTCTTCGTATAGACGAGTACGTTTTTTGCGAGTAAGATCCATAACTTAAAAATCTCCCTTAATTTGTTATAGGCTTCTATAGGCGTCAGACCCGTCACCTGGAATTTGTCCACATCTTTACCTGAAACCTGACCACAGTAGTCAACAATTTGGGCTTGGTCTGCCGTGGGAATATTGATTACGTATTCCATTGACTGAGTAATTAACTGATGCGAATACCTTCCTTTTGGACGTACACTTATATATACCACAAGCTGAGGTCCCGATGCAAGGATCCCCGTCCACGCTATGCTGATAATGTTCGGCTTACTATCTTCTTTGTTTCGAGAAGTCACGAGCACCGTAGGCAAAGGGAACAAGTCCATAAAAGGTTGTTTTATAGTTTTCTTATTAATGGCTTATTCCTTCTTTCTTATTCAAATTTAGGAATAACCTTCCCTGCATAGGGTAAGACAGTAACGCGAGCCTGTGGTCCGTGGTCTTTCAAGGCCTCATCGATCGCCTGCTGCAAGGTCGATGCATGTCCCATATGAACATCGCGCAGTTCTTCTTGGGTCATACCGTCCGTTACAACCACCATCTTACAGTTTAATTTGTGTAAGAGCCATGAAAATGTGTAGAGAACTACCCCTTCCTCTGGCGGCATGGTATCATCTCTAGTCAAAGCACGTATTTCTTCAGGATCCGGCATCTGCTTCATCCAATCTGCGTACTTTTGCTTCAATATACCTTCGTAAATGCCCTCTCGACATTCGCAGGGCACAATCACTGTTCCCCCGGGTTTAATAATGTTATCCAAAGCCTGAATCGCACGTGATGCACCTTGATAAAGACTGATTTCAAACCCAGCAGAACCGACGCCAGCTACTACAATATCCGCTTTCTCATGGATAGTAACTTCCAGGCTACGCCCAGATACAGCGACACCATCTCTATGTACCTCTATATGTTCTCCCGCTAAAATTCCTACAATTTGATTCTCTTCATCAAGAACGGTATTAACTACCATTTGTAAACCAGCAACCGTTGCTGCCTCTTCTATATCCGCTCGCACGATATTTTGCGGCGGCAGTACTCCGATCATTGAACCTCTACCGGCTTTTTCCAATTGATCCGTAAAAAGTTTATGATTTGTGTAGATAGTTTCTTTACTGACGATGCCCGGCAGTACGGTCTTTCCACCGCCAGTCCAGCCTGCCATCAAGCAAGGAACAATATTTCCAGTCACAATTTTTATATCTGCATCGGCAAATTTATGATGGATCTGCACGGGGGTACCAAAACTTGTCGTACCAAGCTCAATATGAACCTTTTCAAAAGGTCTATTATTGAGAACTTCAATCCGGTCTGCTATCTCTGCCCCAAGGTTTTTTACGATGTCCTCCTTACTATCCGGTGTATGTACACCAGTCCCGATAATAATTGTGACATTTGCATCTTTAATTCCCAAAGCATGAAGTTCACTCAAAAGAATAGGAAGGATTTCGTTATTCGGTGTCAGCCTAGTACGGTCGGTTACCCCAATGGCAACTTTTTTGCCGGTTGTGGCGATTTCCGCTATACCAGTCTTAATCAAACCGTCCATAATGACCTTCTTCATCACGACCATCGGCTGATCAAGTGGCGGTAAGGGCATTGGGTTATATATGCCGATCAAGTTCTGCACAGGCACTATGGCTATTAATTCCTTCGTACCACTAGGAACTTTGAAGCTTACATTTGTATCACTACTCATAATGCTACTCCTTTTCTTTTGTGTGATCCCAGATAAGCCTGTTTCACTTCTAAGTTCGCTCTCAGCTCACTCGCAGTTCCCTCTATGACAATCTTACCAGTCTCCAAGACGTAAGCTCTGTCAGCATTTGCCAAAGCCATGTTGGCATTTTGCTCCACCAACAAAATAGTTGTACCGGTTTTCTTAATCTCCCTGATCGTGCGGAATATCTCTTTTACCACGATTGGAGCCAAGCCCATGGAAGGCTCATCGAGCAACAATAATTTGGGTGATGCCATTATGCTCCGGCCAATCGCTAGCATCTGTTGTTCACCACCACTAAGAGTTCCGCCATATTGTGCTTTGCGTTCGTATAAACGTGGAAACTTTTCAAAGACATTTTGCAAATCACTGGCTATCTTGGGCTTATCTTTCCTAACATAGGCTCCTAACATCAGGTTTTCTAAAACTGTTAAGTTTGGGAAAATACCACGCCCTTCTGGAACATGGATGATACCAAGCTTTACGATCTGATCTGCTTTTAATTTACTAATGTCATGGCCGTCAAACTTGATCGTACCCTCTGCTAAGCAAAGTAAACCGGATATAGCCTTTAACGTTGTCGTTTTACCAGCTCCATTGGAACCGATTAAGGCAACAACCTCACCGGCCTTAACATTGAGTGATATACCCTTTAAAGCAGGAATCACTCCATAACGCACACTAACATTCTCTAGTGACAGCATCGCCATCCTCCTCATCGTCACTACTTCCGATATACGCCTCTATCACTTTCGGATCATTTTGGATGGCATCTGGCAGCCCATCCGCAATCTTTCGTCCATAATCTAAGACGACGATGCGTTCGGAAATATCCATGACTAGATCAAGATCATGCTCAATTAGAATAATTGTCTTATTCATTTCCCTGCTGATACGGCGTATAAGATCCATCAACTCCACTCTCTCCTGACTATTCATACCGGCAGCAGGTTCATCAAGCAATAATACTTCACACTCAGTCACTAAAGCTCGCGCTATTTCAAGCAAACGTTGTTTCCCATAAGGTAGATTAGCCGCCAGTTCTTCTAATTGATCGTCTAATCCTACAATAGAGAGTAATTCCTTACAGTAATCTATAGTCTTTCTTCTCTGCTCGTTCACTTTTCCAGTATGGAATAAAACTCCGAGCATTCCTTCTTTACTGCGGCAATGGTGACCAATCATCACATTTTCAAGCACTGTAAGCGTGGGAAACAAGCGAATGTTCTGAAAGGTTCGAGCGATACCTCTTTCCACTAGGACATGGGCCTTAAGGTTCTTAGTTGATTTCCCTTTAAGTCTTACCTCGCCAGTCGTTACTTGATAGACACCGGAGAGCACATTAAACAAAGTCGTTTTACCAGCACCGTTTGGTCCAATTATTGCCAGTATCTCCCCCTGATTAGCATGTAAGCTAACGTGATCGATAGCCATAATGCCACCGAACTGAACAGTGACATTCTCCATTTCGATTATTTTTAGTGCGGCCAATTTGTTCCACCCCTTTTCGTCAGGTGGTGACTTTTATCAAGATTTTTGAGGATTACATTACGAACCCGTTTATTAGCTCCCCAAAAACCTTCTGGTTTAAATATCATCATGCCTACCATTAAAGCACCATACAATAACATGCGGTAATCCGCCATAAAACGCAACACTTCTGGTGCCAAACCCAAAACAATTGCCCCAATTACTACGCCTGGAATACTAGCTAATCCACCCAAAACAACCATAGCTAGAATGGTAACCGAATCCATAAAAGTGAAGGAATCCGGACTCACGAAGGAAATATAAGTAGCATAATAGCCTCCTGCTATCCCTGCGAACAAAGCTGCAAAAGTAAAGGCCAATAGTTTAGCCCGTGTAGTGTGAACTCCCACTGCTTCCGCTGCTACTTCGTCGTGACTGACCGCAATAAGGCTGAGGCCAAATTCAGATTCAGCAACTCGAACCATAAAGAGTATCGTAATAATCAAGATAACTAGTATCAAATAATAAAAGGGAATTTTAGAAAAAAACATGTAACTTCCTATTTCTGGGGATGGAATGCCGGGTAACCCCATAGGACCCCGGGTTACACTATCCCAATTCAGAAAAACTAAGCGAACGATCTCACCAAAACCCAAAGTAACAATAGCTAGGTAATCCCCTTGGAGGCGAAGAGTTGGCAGTCCCAAAAGTAATCCAAACAAGGCTGTGATAATCCCACTTATGGGGATTGTCGCCCAATACGGTACATTGTAGTTCAACATTAGCAAGGCCGTCACGTAAGCACCAATTCCATAAAACGCTGCGTGACCAATCGACAGCTGTCCAGTAAATCCAGCAACCAAATTAAGACTAAGACTGAGTACAACATAAAGACCAATTGTAATCAGTACATGCATTAAATAATCGCTTTTAATGGCCAATGGTAAAATTATTAATACAAAAAGTAAGATCATCGGAGCCTGTTTACGACTAACAAATTGAGTGATTACACCTAACACCCTTTTCACCTACACTTTCTGCTGAATATTTTTACCTAGCAGACCAGTGGGTTTGATCAGCAAGATGATAATCAGCAATCCGAAGGCAATAGCATCCCTGTACCCCATCGACAGATAAGCTGCTCCCAAGTTTTCACAAACACCTAACAAGAGCCCTCCCAGCATGGCCCCTGGTATACTTCCAATTCCACCGAGCACTGCGGCTGTAAACGCTTTAAGACCAGCAGTATAGCCCATCACTGGGTACACTGCATCATAATAAAGTCCGACCAAAATGCCGGCAGCTGCAGCCAAAGCCGAGCCGATACCAAACGTTACAGAAATGACATTGTCGACTTTAATTCCCATCAGACTAGCAGTATTAACGTTGTGTGAAGTAGCCCGCATTGCCACCCCCATCTTAGTCTTATGCACAAACAAGTGTAATCCAAGCATCAATAATATAGCAACCACCATAGCATAGATCTGAATACTGCTTAGGATCACGCCGCCAAAATTAAACGTTTTGATTGTAAACGAAGGAGGAAAAGATCGGGTTTGTGTCCCCCACGCCAATTGGGCAAAGTTGACTAGGAAAATGGAAACACCTAGGGCACTTAAGAGGGGCCCCAACCTAGTCGAGTGCCTGAGTGGACGATAAGCTATCCGTTCTACTATAATCCCTAAGATGGCTACAATGAGCATCGATAGTAACATCGCTGGGATAAAACTCATGTGAAACTGCTTGACTAAGATAAGACCAGTAAAAGAACCAATCATGAAGATGTCCCCGTGAGCAAAATTAATGATCTTTAATATCCCGTAGACCATTGTGTAGCCCAGAGCAATCAAGGCATACATACT
>LADV01000299.1 GCA_000961805.1 Peptococcaceae bacterium BRH_c23
AAAGATAGTGAGTGTAGCAGTTGCGCAGTCAAATCCAATGCGAAGACAGTTCCTGGTATCATGACCGCACGGGGGTGTGCATACGCAGGGGCTAAAGGGGTTGTTTGGGGTCCGGTCAAGGATGTCGTGCATATTTCCCATGGACCCGTCGGGTGTGGTTATTACTCTTGGGGTAACCGCCGGAACTTGGCAGATGGCGAAATCGGAGTTGATAACTTTGTACCCTTTCTCTTCACCTCAGACTTCCAGGAAAGCGATATTATCTACGGCGGGGACAAAAAGCTGGAGAAAATAATCAGTGAGGTTGTTGGGCTTTTCCCGAATGCCAAAGGGGTTTCTGTTCTTTCAGAATGTCCTGTCGGATTGATTGGAGACGACATTGAAAGTGTTGCTCGCCGCACGAGCTTGGAACACGGTCTGCCGGTCATCCCGGTTCGTTGTGAAGGGTTTAGGGGAATAAGCCAGTCCCTGGGCCATCACATTGCCAATGATGCTATTCGTGATCATCTTTTAGGAAAAGGTCCAGCTAGAGAAATTGGACCGTACGATATTGGAATTATCGGTGATTATAATATTGGCGGAGATGCTTGGGCCAGCAAAAAGATTCTGGAAGAAATGGGTTTAAAAGTTGTCAATATTTGGACGGGCGACTCCACGATGGAAATGCTTCAGAATGGACATCTTGTCAAGCTTAATTTAATCCACTGTTTCAGAAGTATGAATTATATTGCTAAACACATGGAAGACACTTATGGAACCCCTTGGATGGAATTCAATTTCTTCGGACCGACTAAAATTAAGGAATCAATTCTTAAAATTGCGGCTCAGTTTGATGAAAGTATTATGGAAAAAGCATTAAAAGTGATTGAGAAATATGAACCACAGATGCAAAAAGTGATCGAGACCTACCGCCCACGCCTGGATGGAAAAACTGTCATGCTTTATGTAGGTGGCCTGCGTCCAAGACACATTGTAGGAGCTTATGAAGATTTGGGCATGGAGGTTATCGGAACGGGTTATGAATTTGCTCATAAAGAGGATTACGAGAAAACCCTTCCGGCTTTAAAAGAGGGAACGTTGATTTATGACGATGTGACAGCTCTTGAGCTTGAAGAGTTCGTTATGAAGCTAAAGCCTGATTTAGTTGGATCGGGGATCAAAGAAAAGTATGTCTTTGAGAAAATGGGTCTCCCCTTCCGTCAAATGCATTCCTGGGACTATTCAGGTCCTTACCATGGCTACGAAGGATTCCCTATTTTTGCTCGGGATATGGATATGGCCATTAACAGCCCTACCTGGAAATCTATCAAAGCCCCTTGGATATAGGAAACTTACCCCAGATGGACTACCTCAAGTTTAGCTGAACTTATCCAGGGGCTTAGTGCCACTTATCTTCACTTTAAATTAGTGGCACTTAGCCATCGGACAAAATAAATTGGGCAGAAAGGATGTCACACATGGAAACTAAAACTAAGGCAACAACTGCTTGGCTAAATACTGTAGAATACCGAGAAAAGAATTTTGCCCGTGAAAAGTTAGTCATCAATCCGGCCAAAGCATGCCAACCCCTTGGCGCCTTGCTTTGTGCCTTAGGGGTTGAAGGATGCTTACCATTTACTCATGGTTCGCAAGGGTGCACTGCCTATTTTCGCAGCACTTTATCCCGCCATTACAGGGAACCTATAGCAGCAGTCTCGGATTCTATGACTGAGGATTCTGCGGTATTTGGCGGACAGTCAAACTTAATTGAAGGTTTGAAGAATGCTTACGCGGTTTATAACCCAAAAGTGATCGCGATATTCACGAGCTGTATGGCTGAAGTCATTGGGGATGATATCAATGCTTATTTAGGTAATGCCAGAGAACAAGGGGCAATACCTCAAGATTTTCCGGTTGCACAGGCTAACACTCCGAGCTTTAAGGGGTCTCATATTACAGGGTACGACACTATGCTCAAAGGCCTCATAGATTGCTTAGCAACGCCTAGACAAGAGGACAAAATCAACGACAGACTCTACGTTGTCCCTGGTTTTGACACTTATCCCGCCAATCTTCGTCAATATAAGCGACTTCTTAAAGTGATGGATGCGCCTTATACGCTTTTACCCGACTATAGTGATGTAGTGGATGCTCCTAATTTAGGCACCTACCAATTATATCAAAAAGCAACATCCATTTCAGAAATGAACGATGCTTTAAACGCTGCAAGTTATTTATTCCTACAGACTTACTCAACTCCGACAACCAGTAAATATCTAGCCAGTAAGGCAGTTCCCATCGAAACGCTTTCTATGCCTATCGGGATCTCGGGCACGGACAAATTCATAGAATCCGTTGCCAAGTTCACCGGAAAGGATGTTCCAGAGGAAATAACCATTGAACGGGGACGTGCTATCGATGCCATGACGGATTCCCATCAGTATATTCATGGTAAGAAATTTGCCCTGTTTGGTGACCCAGATATCCTAATGGGAGTCGTCTCGTTTCTACTCGAAATGGGAGGAGAACCAGTCCATATAGTTTGCACAAATTCCACCCCATTATTTAAAAAAGCCATGGAAAGTTTACTATCGTCAAGCCCTTACGGACAAAGAGCCACACTCTATGCCGGCAAAGACCTCTGGCATCTCCGTTCCCTTCTGGTTACAGAACCGGTAGATATGTTAATCGGGGACTCCCATGGTAAGTGGGCTGTACGTGACGCTAATATTCCACTTGTCAGAATAGGTTTCCCCATCACGGATCGGGTGAATCTCCATCGTTATCCAATCATTGGGTATTCCGGAGTCATTAATATAATTACCATGATCGTCAATACGTTTCTGGAGGATGTCGACAGGAACTCCCCAGAGGCATACTTTGAAATGATGCGTTAACGAACGGAGGGGTGCTTCATGTTCACCAATCTTACAAAATTAGATCTTAAAGATAAACAATGCATGTCCGATGCCGGCTCGCCAAAATTATGCATGAAGGCCCTGCCCGGTGAAGGCGCAGAACGAAGTTGCGCTTATGACGGCGCAAGAGTTGTACTCATGCCCATTACGGATGTCGCTCACCTTGTTCATGGTCCGATTGCCTGTGCTGGCAACTCTTGGGATAACCGAGGAGCTCGCTCCTCCGGTTCCCAACTGTACCGACGGGGACTGACCACAGACATCATGGAAAATGATGTAATCTACGGCGGAGAGACTAAGCTCAAAGAGTCGATCTTGGAAATCGCGGTGAGACATGAACCAAAAGCAATCTTTGTCTACGCAACCTGTGTTTCCTCGTTAATAGGAGATGACGTCGACAAGATTTGCCAAGAAGCCCAAGCTGAACTGACTATTCCGGTGATTGCCGTTAATTGCCCAGGCTTTTTAGGGGACAAAAATATTGGAAATCGTATTGCGGGAGAAGTTTTATTTGATCGGGTTATCGGCACAGGGGAGAATTCTGACGAGAAAATACCCCTTTCCATTAACCTAATCGGAGAGTATAACATCGCTGGAGATCTTTGGGGAGTGTTACCGGATTTGAAAAACTTAGGGATCACACTTCATACGGCCATTACCGGGGATGCCAACTTCGATGACTTACGTTCAGCTCACAGAGCCAGCCTTAATGTGCTGATTTGTTCTAAAAGTCTAACTAATCTAGTCAGGAAAATGGAAATTCGCTATGGTATACCTTTTATGGAAGGGTCGTTTTATGGGATTCATGACACTTCTGAAACGCTGATTAAGATTGCAAAAGCGCTAGGTGATCCTGATTTGGTGGAGAGAACTTTAGTCTATGTTCGTAAGAAGGAAGACGAAACACGTAAGACCATTGCGGGGTACAAAAAGTTACTGGAGAATAAGCAAGCCATCTTGTTTACGGGCGGGGTTAAAACCTGGTCGATGGTGTCTACCTTGGCTGAATTAGGGATCAACATCTTAGCTGGAGGAACTCAAAACTCCACACCTGAAGATTTCCAGCGCATGAAAGAATTAATGGATCCCTCAGCTCAGATTATCGAAGATACAAGCTCAGCAGGCTTTTTAAAGATTATTGCGGAGAAGAAACCGGATCTGATCGTTGCCGGAGGAAAAACAAAATATCTGGCGCATAAAACAAGAACCCCTTTTCTGGATATCAACCACGGTCGAAAACTACCTTATGCTGGTTATGAGGGGATGGTTACCTTCGCAGAGACCTTAACGCGTACGGTACTGAGTCCTGTTTGGGGGCTTTTAAGACAGGAATTTCCCCCGAAGGAGGATGAACAAGATGACTAATACTAGTTCCACTAATACGACTAATGTGGATAAGACGAGACATTATCAGGGGAATCCCCAGAAAAACAGTCCTGCCCTCGGGGCGACTCTGGCCTACCTCGGCGTCAATGGACTATTAGCCTTACTCCATGGTTCTCAGGGGTGTTCTTCGTTCATCCGGTTACAGCTTTCAAGGCACTACAAGGAACCGATTCCCCTAAACTCGACAGCCTTATTAGAAGACTCGGTGATTTTTGGCGGCTGGGAACATCTTAAGAAAGGAATTGCTGTGGCAGCTGATAAATATAAACCTCAAATTATCGGAGTGATGAGTACTGGGTTAACCGAAACCTTTGGAGACGACATGGTTAGTGCACTATCTAGCCTGCGCTCAGAAAGACCGGATTTACTCGATCTGCCTGTTGTACTGGCCAGTACGCCGGACTATATCGGTTCTATGCAAGAAGGCTATCAGCGGACGGTAGAGGCGCTGATTACGACGTTGGCTGGACATTCAGCTAAGACGAAGGAGCAATCCGCCTCTAGCTCAGGCTTTAACCTTAACGAGGATCCAGCGCTGTCTATCGCGTTGCTGCCTGGTTGTCATCTAACCCCGGGCGATGTCGATGAGCTAAAAGAGATCGTGATGGAATTCGGATTTAGGCCTATTACCATTCCTGATCTATCAATTTCTTTGGATGGGCATGCAGAACTGGAAGCGGCTCCGGTGGTTCAGGGTGGAACGTTGCTTGAAGATTTTCAACGTTTAGCAATGTCTAAGGCCTGTTTGTCGTTTGGGCTGAGTATGGAGAAAGCGGGAGAAACAGTAAGAAAATCTTACGAAATTCCTCATTATAACTTTCCTTCCATAACTGGCCTCACCGCAACAGATACCTTTGTTTTAACGTTAGCTAAGATATCGGGTAAGCCGATACCAGCGAAGCTGCTCCGGCAAAGAAGCAGATTGCTGGATACACTAGCCGACTTTAATGATCAACTTGGCGGTCTTAAGATAGCTATAGCCTTGGAGATGGATCTACTGTATAGTCTAGCCTCTTGCTTAGTGGAGGTGGGTGCTGAGCTTTCTGTAGCCTTGTCGGCATCCCAAGCGAACATCCACACACTATCCCTACCAATTCCGATCGAAGTGGGTGACCTGGAAACCCTTGAGGATCGAGCGGCCCAGAGTACGTTAATTATTGCCAATTCGAACGGTCGTCAAGCTGCAGGGCTGCTTAAACTACCTCATTTAAGAGCGGGGTTGCCAGTTTTTGACCGGGTTGGTTATCCACAAAAACGCTGGATTGGCTATGAAGGCACTCAACAATTTCTCTTTGACACCTTAAATTCAGTGGGTTAGGGAGAAGACGAGGTCGACAAGGTTGAAAGGTCCAGATAACGAGTCTAAATAAATGAAAGAGATAGCAAAGAAAGTCTTAGAATAAAGGAGATATCAAAGGATAGGTCTTAGTTTAAGGGAGGGTACAGGTATGCTTATAGCCTTTGCCAGTAGTGATGGTAAAACAATTGACTCGCATTTTGCTTCCGCCCCTTCGTTTGAGATGTATAAATTTACAAAGGAACCTCCAGGGGTTATCCATACATCTCTATCCTCTGAAGACTTGGCGGAATCCGATGATAAAGTTGATGTACTCATTAAAATGCTCAAAGAATGTGCCATTGTCTATTGCACACAGATTGGCGGTCCCGCGGCAGCGCGTTTAGTTCAAAGTGGTATTCATCCTTTGAAAGTGCTCGAAGGGACATTGATTGTCGATGAACTTGATAGACTCAATAAATTGCTGCTTTCTAAAAAATTGCCTCCTTGGTTAAAAAAGAAAGTGGGAGACATGGGGGATATCGAAGCTCAGAAGGAGGATTTAGAGTGAGTGAAGTACTAATTTACAAAACCTTTGGTGGATTACCTTGGACTCCACAGTATGTGGAAGAGATCGATAACTCCCTGTGCCTGGGATGTGGGCGGTGTGTGAAATTATGCGTGCAGAAATGCTTAGGCCTAGAGAGTTTCGAGGATGATGAAGGGACAGAACGGCACATCGCCAAAATTGCTAATAAAGACCAATGCATTGGCTGCCAGGCCTGCGGCAGTATCTGTGTACGTCACTGCTATACGTTCAAGGAAAAGTCAGCATAATTATTGCGAGGCAGGTCGTTCGAGGCACGAGGTTCGAGTGTATGTGCGCTTCCGGGTCTTGAAAGGTTCGTAAAAGGTCGACTAGTCTCTTTGGGCTAAATTAGCGGCATAAATGTATACTCACAGCGAAGAGAGTATGAAACTCTCGCTTACTAAGTAGGAGCCTTGGAAGTGGATAGGAAAATAAAATTGAACGACTGGAGGGATTAAGATGCATAAAGAATGTACGCGAGGAAATATAAATAGCCCACACCTAAATCATGGACATCCTTGTTTCTCAACAAAGGGGCATGGCAAAACCGGGCGGATCCACTTGGCCGTAGCTCCGGGATGTAATATATCTTGTAATTATTGTGTGCGCAAATTTGATTGTGCAAATGAATCCCGTCCAGGTGTAACCAGTAGGGTACAAACCTCAGAAGAGGCGCTTCAAACAGTCAGGAAGGCAAAAGCATCCGATATCGGATCAAAACTTACTGTTGTAGGAATTGCGGGTCCTGGAGAACCTTTAGCGAATAATGCAACGTTCGAAACCCTAAGAGGGGTAAAGAGAGATTTTCCAGAGATGATCCTTTGTATAAGCACTAATGGGCTTCTCTTGCCAGAAAAGCTCGATGAATTGGCGAAGATTGGCGTGTCCCATATTACGGTAACAATTAATACCTTAGATGAGAAAATTGGTGCCAAAATTTACAGTTATGTTCGCTGGGAAGGCAAAACTCTGATTGGACCTGATGCTGCAAAGATTTTAATTAATAATCAACTAGCGGGACTTGAATTGGCTTCTAAGGCAGGAATGACTGTGAAAGTTAATACCGTGCTTATTCCTGGTGTCAACGACCAGCTTTTATACAGCTTGGGTGTGGAAATCAAGAAAAGAGGTGCACACCTTCACAACATCATGCCCATAATCCCGCAAGGAAAACTTGCGCACATTAAAGCTCCGACTAAAGAACTTTTAGCAAGTATCCGTTGCAGTCTGGGTTCACTTCTTCCCCAGATGACTCACTGTCAACAATGCCGTGCAGATGCTATTGGGGTGCTCTAAAGATGGGAAAAGGAGTTATTTAGATGGAACAAAGGGTTTTATTATGCGATACAACACTAAGAGATGGTGAGCAAGCACCTGGCGTTGCGTTCGGTCTGCCGGAAAAGGAAAAGATCGCTAGGGCACTGGCGGATGCTGGAATTGATGAATTGGAAGTGGGAGTACCTGCGATGGGGAAAGCAGAGACTCGCATAATTTCCAAATTAGTTGCTCTACATTTGCCAGTTCGTCTGATCACTTGGAATCGTGCTGTGCTGTCAGATCTCCAAGCAAGTTATCGAACGAGGGTCGAGGGAGTCGGTATTTCAATTCCTACTTCGGATCAGCAAATTAAGCATAAAATAAAGAAGAATCGCGCTTGGGTTCTTGAGCAAATGGGCCATTGTGTTCATAATGCTAAAAAGGAGGTTGGCTATCTTGTACTCGGACTTGAAGATGCCAGTAGAGCAGATCCTGCCTTTCTCGCAGAGATTCTTGCGGAGGCTCAGAAGCTAGGGGTTGATCGGGTACGCTTTGCGGATACTCTGGGAATTCTTGACCCGTTGAAAGTTTTCTTTACTCGACAAGACTTGGTGAAGATATCTGGGGTTCCCTTAGAATTTCATGCCCATAATGATTTTGGGATGGCGACGGCCAATTCTCTCGCGGCAGTTCAAGCCGGATTTCAGGCCTTAAGTGTGACGGTGGGAGGATTGGGCGAAAGGACTGGCAATGCCCCGCTTGAAGAAGTGGCGGTTGCTCTGAAATATTGTCTCAATCAGAGTGTGCGTTTTGACTTGAAACGTTTAAATTCAATTTGCTCAATGGTTAGCTTGGCAACGGATCGATTAATTCCTCGGGCAAAACCCGTGATCGGGGAGGACGTTTTCACTCACACTTCCTCCATTCACATTGATGGAATTCAGAAGGATTTTGCTAACTACCAAACTTTTCCGCCTGAAAGTGTAGGACGCCAGCATTCAACGTCCTTTGGTAAATACTCTGGCATCAAAACTATCTTGAGGCTTTTAAAATCCAAAGGAATTGACTTTGACCAAGAAACTATGGATAAATTATTTATCACCATCTTGCACCAAACTCAACGGCGCAAGAAGCCTATGAACGAAGACGATATCATGAGAATTGTTGGCGATGCATGCTGAATAAAAATAGATATGACAAAACCTTCTTTAGGCAGATTTGCTTGAAAGAAGGTTTTTGTCATTTTTGTGTAGAATTGGACGATTGGATTAGGTTTACCGAAAAGGGGCTTAAGATGATGTATCTAGATTGGTTTCAATTGGTCTTGATCCGACGGTTCTGACTATACTCCTTGGCATCGTGCTTCTCAAAGAGAGATGGAATTTGAAACGAAAAAGCATTGGGGTTATACTTTCTTTAGTTGGAGTTGCTTTTCTTAAGCTATCAAGTTAAATCTAAAGCTTTAGGAGAAAATTGGAACTCCGAACTTAAAGAAGTGGGGTCTTAATTGATAAACGAAGATTGTAGTTCTGTTATAAAGGGAACTACTATCCCATGTTGGATGTGTTAAAGTGTGTTGAAGTTACACGCGCAAATTAGAGAGGGGTTAGAAATAAAATGGGAAAACTCGTTGAATGCGTTCCGAATTTTAGTGAGGGGCGTCGTCCTGAGGTTATTGAGGCTATTGTGGCCGAAGTCAAAAAGGTCAAAGGGGTAAAACTGCTTGATGTCAAGCCTGATGCTAGCCATAACCGAACGGTCGTAACCTTTGTGGGGGATCCCCAAAGTGTTAAACTTGCCGCCTTTAATGCTTGTGCTAAGGCGTGCGAGTTGATTGATATGGAGCAACAGCAAGGAGGGCATCCACGGGTTGGAGCGACGGATGTTATTCCGTTTATTCCCGTTAAAGAGGTTAGCATGGAAGAATGTGTTCAGTTGGCCAACGAACTCGGTTCCGAGATTGCTAGTAAACTCGGAATCCCTGTCTATTTATACGAGGAAGCGGCTAAAGTGCCGAGCAGAAAGAGGCTTCCTGACGTAAGAAAGGGAGAGTACGAAGGGCTAAAGGAGGAAATAAATAAACCTGAGCGTCATCCTGATTACGGTCAGCCTAAAATGCATCCCACTGCCGGTGCCACCGTAGTCGGGGCACGCCAATTCTTGGTGGCTTACAATATTAATCTTGGCACGAAGGATCTCAGTATTGCTAAGAAAATTGCTGATTCCATCCGTGAGGTCAAAGGGGGATTTAAATATGTCCGAGCGATGGGAGTTATGCTGGAGGATCGAGATGTCGCTCAAGTATCGATAAACATGGTTAATTACGCAGGGACCCCGTTATTTCGGGTTTTTGAGACTGTGAAATCCGAGGCAGCTCGGTATGGCGTAAGTATTATTGGTAGTGAATTAGTGGGTGTAGCTCCTTTGCAGGCGCTCCTTGATGTAGCTGAATTCTATTTGCGGTTAGAAAACTTTGATCGCAAACAGGTTTTTGAAGAGAATTTGGTTGAAGACTAGACTTCGATGAATCTGAAGCAAACGGTCGGAGGCATGCTAAGCGTTAGGTTAGCCAGGTTTATTTAATTAGCGAACATCGAACAACGATCAGGGGGTAGAATTAATGTTAGTTAGCAAAACAGTGAGTGGATTTGTGGAAGAGTTAGCGAGTAACTCACCAGCTCCCGGTGGAGGGAGTGCAGCGGCTCTTGCTGGATCATTAGGGGCAGCACTGAGCATAATGGTTTGTAATTTTACTGAAGGTAAGCCTAAGTTTGCTAGTGTACAAGATGAGATTGCCCAGATTAAGCAAAAAGGGCTGGCCTTAAAGAATGATTTAATGGGATATATTGATGGAGATACGGATGCCTTCGTTGAGGTTATGAAGGCTTATAAATTACCTAAGGAAACGGATGCCGAAAAAGCTCTAAGGTCAGAGAAAATACAAGAGGCAACGAAACAGGCAACCCTTTTGCCCCTTAAAGTAGCAGAATCTTGCGTTGAAGTCTTGAAACTTTCGCTAAGGGTCTTAACGATCGGTAATCCGAACACCGCCTGCGATGCGGCTGTTTCCGGGGTCACAGCTTATGCAGGTTTTCAAGGAGCAATTTTCAACGTTAAGATTAATCTAAGTTCAATTAACGATGAGACATTTCTTCAAGATGTCCGAGATAAGATCACAGTGTTACAAGAAGATGCGGATAAGAATAATCAACTAATTTTAGCTCGAGCCAAAGAGGTCATTGGCTAAGGGCGGGATGATAATATTTTAGAACTTTTCATAGGAAAGCTGAGTTCAAATATAAGAGCCTTCAATTTGAAGGCTCTTATATTTGAATGGTACGAATTATTGTCAGCAAGTTAACCCTACATAATTGTGCACGAAGTGTCGGATGGATACCTTCAATTTCTGATATTCTATTGAAGACGGGAGGTCAATCAATAAATGGATTTGCTTGAAAAAATGAATGGAGACGAGCACAAAGATGTAACTTCACCAACGTTTAGGAGCGAAATATGGATACCAATTTTGAAAAGGAAATTATAATTATTATGTATTTTTGGTACTGTTCTAAACTTGGATAAACATGTTAAGTTTTGAATTGATATTCATTAATTCTGAGACACCCACTTCTTGTAAGTGGGTGTTCCTTATTAGATGGAGCGGCTCGGGGAAAGCAATCCTCTGCGCAAAGGTATGCTAGTTCTTGCGAAATTCCCCCTTTAGCTGTTATACTAAGTATTTAGAATATCTAAATATGCTTAATACAAAACTTGATTATAGAAATGAGGGCAGGACCTTGGCACAGGCATCACAACGTATTCGTAATTTTTCTATTATTGCACATATCGATCATGGTAAATCTACTTTAGCTGACCGGCTGATAGAATATACCGGGGCCTTGAGTAAACGAGAAATGGAAGCGCAAGTCCTTGATTCCATGGATTTAGAGCGTGAGCGCGGGATTACTATTAAGCTACAGGCTGTACGCTTAAACTATCAGGCTAAAGATGGACAACTCTATGAACTGAATCTGATTGATACACCAGGGCACGTCGATTTTACCTACGAGGTGTCTCGCAGTTTGGCGGCCTGTGAGGGAGCGCTGCTGGTTGTTGATGCGGTCCAAGGGATTGAGGCCCAGACCTTAGCCAATGTTTATTTAGCGTTAGAAAATGATCTTGAGCTCATTTCAATTATTAATAAAATTGATCTTCCTAGTGCTGAGCCTGAGCGTGTTAAAGAAGAGATTGAAGAGGTAATCGGATTAGATGCCAGTGATGCTATTCTTGCTTCAGCCAAGACGGGAATTGGGATTGAGGAAATTCTTGAACGTATTGTGGAAAAAGTTCCACCTCCCAAAGGGGATGATCAAGCTCCTCTCAAAGCTTTGATTTTTGATTCGAAATTCGACGCCTATAAAGGGGCTATATCCTATGTTCGGATTGTTGAGGGGCGAGTGGGCAAAGGTACAACCATGAAAATGATGGCGACTGGGAAAACCTTTGAGGTGACAGAAGTGGGCGTGTTTGCTCCGGCGATGCAGATTGTCGATGAGCTTAGAGCGGGTCAAGTGGGATTCATTGCTGCGAGTATCAAAAACGTTAAGGATACTCAAGTCGGGGACACGATAACGGATGCGGAAAACTCAGCACTTGAACCGCTACCTGGCTATAGAAAGGCTACTCCCATGGTGTTTTGTGGACTTTATCCAGTTGATGCGAGCGATTATAATAAGCTGCGTGACTCTTTGGAGAAGCTTCATCTTAACGATGCAAGTTTGGTCTTTGAACCAGAAACGTCCGTAGCTTTGGGGTTTGGTTATCGGTGCGGATTTTTAGGGTTGCTTCATATGGAGATTGTCCAGGAACGCTTGGAACGAGAATATGATCTGAATATGATTACCACGGCACCCAGTGTAATCTATAAGGTTAACACAACCAAAGGGGACGTTCTGAGCATTGACAATCCTTCCAATCTCCCACCTGTTGACCGAATAGTGAGTATTGAAGAACCCGTGGTGAAGGCCACGATCTTAGTACCAGCGGAGTATGTCGGCGTGATTATGGAGCTCAATCAAGAAAAGCGTGGAACGTATTCTAACATGGACTATGTCTCCAAGAGTCGGGTGAAACTAATCTATGAACTCCCGCTCAGCGAAATTGTTTTTGATTACTTTGATCAATTAAAATCAAGGACTAAAGGGTATGCCTCTCTGGATTATGAACTATCTGGGTATAAAGAGACAGATTTAGTTAAGATTGATGTCCTTCTGAACGGGGAATTGGTGGATGCGCTTTCTTTCATTGTTCATAAGGCGAAGGCGTATAATCGGGGCAGAAAGCTAGTCGAAAAACTTCGTGGAATTATTCCTAGGCATATGTTTGAAATCCCAATCCAGTCTGTAATTGGAAACAAAGTTATAGCCCGCGAAACTGTAAGCGCTATGCGGAAAGACGTTTTGTCCAAGTGCTATGGGGGGGATATCTCCCGAAAACGAAAGCTTCTCGAGAAGCAAAAAGCCGGTAAAAAGCGAATGAAGCAGGTAGGTAGTGTCGAAATACCTCAGAATGCATTTATGGCTGTCTTGCAGATTGAGGATTAGGAGAGTGCACCTATGCCTTCGCTATACGTTCATGTTCCGTTTTGTGTCCAAAAATGCGATTACTGTGCCTTTTATTCTCAGGCGCTGGTGGATAACCCCAAGGAGCTTATTTCCGTGTATTTAGAGGGCTTAGAAGTTGAAAGCTCTGCGCGACAAAAAGATGCCCCTCAGGGGGTATCTTCTCTTTTTATCGGAGGTGGGACTCCAACTGCGCTTAAGGATAACGAGCTAGAACAATTGTTGGGGATGATTCATCAGTTTTTCAGCATAAACTCAGGGGCTGAAAAAACGGTTGAAGGAAATCCTGGAACTCTATCAGACGAAAAGCTGGTAATATTACGGCGTTATGGGATTAATCGTTTTTCACTCGGTGTACAGTCTTTTGACGATTCATTGTTACGAGCGGTAGGTCGGGTTCATACTGCAGAACAAGCCCGTAAAGCCCTCCGACGCTTGAGAATGGCAGGGTTTAAAAACGTTAATTTGGATTTGATGTTCGGACTTCCCGGGCAGGATATGGCAGCTTGGGACGCCTCCTTAGAAGAGGCTTTGTCTTATTCTCCTGAGCACTTATCCCTCTACGGGTTAATGCTAGAGGAAGGCACGCCACTCTATGGGCGATATATGGGGACTAGAGAGGTTAAAAGAGGAGACAAAGAAGAACTTTATAGACTTCCGGATGATGACCTACAAGCTGAAATGTACGAATGGGCAGTACCAAGGTTAAAACAGGCGGGATATAGGCAGTACGAAACGTCTAATTTTGCGCTCCCGGGTTTTGAATGTCAGCATAATCTAGGCTATTGGCGGGGAGGGGACTATTTAGGCTTAGGTCCTGGAGGGGTGTCTTGCTTGGATAGGGTGCGCTGGAAAAACATTGAAGATGTATGTTCCTATGCAAAGCTGCTTCTCAAAGGGGAAAGTCCGTTGGATGAGGCGGGGCAGGAAGTCTTGTCTTTGCGCGAGTGTATGGCAGAACGTATGATTTTGGGGTTAAGGCTTGCAGAAGGAGTAGATCTTTCCTCGTTTCGAAATGATTTTGGAGCGGATCTCAGGGATATTTACAGGGACGTTTTGGCACGCTATGATAAGGAGATTTTTGTATTTCAGGGTGAATATTTATGCTTAAATCCGAAATATGCTTTTGTAGCGAATAGTATTTTGCAGGAGTTTGTTTAGGGGGACTTGTATCACACAGCGCTCGGTGCTTACGACGCAGAGCAAACTAACCGTTCAAGCTCCTACTATGGGGAGCGGGGTACATCCTTCGGCGATATGATATATGAAAGAACCCGCCTACGGCGATAATCTATCCTACGCCGCGAAGTGTTCCTTTTGGGATCAGCGGCTTCGGCGATACTCTCCACTGGAGACTATCGTACTGGAGACTATCGTACTGGAGACTATCGTGCCAGACTCGCCATCCTGCAAGAGGCCTAATTCGTGCGAAGACAGTGTCTTCGGGCTCAGTTGGCGGCAGTGCACATCCTTGTGCACTGCCCCGTGTCTGGGGTCGGTCGCTT